>JARROY010000275.1:0-4535 GCA_037383445.1 Anaerolineales bacterium
CCCATCCGTATTACAATTGAAGAAGAAAACCATACTGACCACCTAGATTAAGTGGAAACAAATTTAACTCGAATTACGTTATGTTAAAAGCACATGCACCAATAGCATGTTTAAGGAGAGAAGAAGATGAAACCAAAAACAACCCTGATTGTCATGGTCATCATCCTGGGATTGGCATCATTGGCATGTGGAATCACGCTGACGATGCCGGAGGATGCGATTGAGATCGGTGAACTACGCACAGACGAGATTTATGTTCCTGCCCCTTCACGCGACGAGACCACAACTGTACTGGTGGAATTTGGGGCAGGCAAGTTAGTTATGCAGCCTGGTTCCACCGATGGGTTAATTGTGGGTACCGCAACCTATAATGTGGATGGCATTGAACCAAAGGTCACCTCTGGGGGCGGGGAAGTTACGATAAAACAAGACCCTTACAAATTCAAGCTGGGCGGTCTTCCCAATGTGAGGGATGTGGAAAACAACTGGGAGCTTTTTGTCAGCGATGCGCCGATCGATTTGGAAATCCGCGCCGGGGCATTCGATGGACAGCTCGAATTTGGGAGCATGGCGATTGAAGAGTTAAAAGTTTTCAGCGGTGCCTCCAACGTTGCATTGAGCTTTTCAACCCCCAACCTAGCAGCTATGAGCCAGCTTCACTACACCACTGGCGCATCCAAAGCGGAACTTACCGGGCTTGCCAACGCCAACTTCAGCTTGATGAAATTTGAAGGCGGTGTGGGTAATTACACCCTGGATTTTTCCGGCACCCTACAGCGGGATGCCACGGTAGAGATTGATGCTGCTTTGAGCACGCTCAAGATTATCATCCCAGACGGAATCCCGACCACCCTCCAGCTTGAAGGCAGCCTGACCAATGTCAATACCCACGGCCAATGGGCAGGTGGAGCCCGCACCTATTCTCTTGCGGGCAACGGCCCGACCCTGACGATCCAGGTCAAACTAGGAGCGGGGAATCTGGAACTGAGCAACTAACCTGAATCTAAAACATCTATAAACACCCCGGTGGTTCCAGCGGGGTGTTTTGGCATACCAAATTCAGGCTGACCCAAGCGTGCGCACTAGGCCAAACTATGCGACCTCTCCACGGCGGAGGACATTTTACCACAACCTCTAGTATGTTGGGTAGATTAGGGACTAATTCGGTGAAATCTAATTTCCAACCCCCTGCCATAAACTCAAAATGAGCTAATTTTATTGCAGTGTCCCCCTTATTAGCCGGGAAACAATTTACCAAAAAGTTGTGGGGCGTATTTACGAACAGACGCTGAAGTGAGAGCATTTTCCCCACAGATTTCCGAATAAAGATCTGCACTCAGGCGCTTCTTGCGCGCCTGCGTCTTGGGTTCCAGCTCCCATAACCCAAACCTGCGTGTCCAGCCATGCTCCCATTCAAAATTATCCACCAGGGACCAGTAAAAATATCCTTTGATCGGGTAATTGAAATTTACCGCCCGCCACAGTTGGTGGATATGCTGCACCAGGTATTCCCGCCGAAAATCGTCCTGCTCATCTTCAGTGCCGTTCTCCGTGACGATTACCGGCACCTTGAACTGCAATGCCCACTCCATCGCTTTGAAAAAGTCGCCCGGTACGCTGGCAATCATCTCATTTGGGCTGAGTGCCGCTCCCTCTGGGAAGGTGCGGCGGGAGAACAGTCCCTTTCGCCCTGCCATCAGGCTGAATTGGACTTCGTCACTGGTGTAATAGTTCAACCCAAGGAAATCCTGGGTGCCCTTTGCTTCCGGAACTGTGATCGAGCGTCCCATCAGGCGCACTTTCCCATCGCGAAACATGATCGGGAAGAAATTATTCCAGGTTTGGTGATGCAGGCGTGCAGCTAAACGATCCAATAAACTGCCAGATCGACGGGGAGAAAAACCCCGGTAAGCGTGGGGAACGCCAACCCGCCCCTCTGGTTGGACAGTTTTAATTTTATGGTAAGCCAAGGCATGCCCACGGGCGAAGTTGGTCATGACATTCAGGGTGCGGCTCAGATCATTTACAGCGGGGGGAAAGTCCGCGGTTAGATAACCCAAAATAGCCGCCACATTGGGTTCGTTGATCGTCGTCCATGTGGTTACGTAAGACTTGATCGCAATAGCAACTTTTTCTGCGTATTGAGCAAAAAGCTCAGGCACCTGGTCATTTTCCCAGCCGCCCATTTCTTTCACCCAAATTGGGTCGGTAAAATGGTGCAGGGTCACCAGGGGGAACAACCCACGCTGCACCAATCCGCGAAGCATATCAATATAACAATCCAGGGCATGTTCATCCCAGCGGTCGGGTGCGGGTTGGATCCGACTCCATTCGATGGAGAATCTTAATGCGTTCTGCTTGCCCTCGGCTGCCCGGTCGAAATCTTCACGCCATCGTCCGTTCCACCAATCGCAGGCTAAACCGCAGGTGCCGCCTTCCGCGATTTTGCCAGGTTCTTCTTCCCACAGGTACCACTGGTTGTTGGTATTACCTCCCTCCACCTGATAAGCAGAAGAAGCTGTTCCCCATAAAAATCCCCTAGGAAAATTAAACCGCGCTTCGGGCATCTGTTTTTTTACTCCACCATGTGTTCAATCTTATACAAATAGCCATCCCCTAATTTGCTTTCAGCCAGGACATGCTTCAGAACATACTGACCACAGTTTGAACCGATCCTATTTTCCTCTGTCTCCCCAATGCTGACGATCACCCGGTAACCAGCCGCCTCCAGACCTTCTACCACTTCATAAGACTGTACCCCAGCCTCAGCATCGATATATGAACGCAAGCCGTAATTCTCTGCGCTGTAAGTCGGGTTGAGCGGGGTGATCTTGATCAGGAATTTTTCTGGGTCAAAATAGCGGATCAGATCCTCCGCTAAAACAGGGATATCCTGTGCAAGGGCAAAATTGAGTGTGATTTTCCGGTCACCCGGCTGATAAAAACGCTCACCGTATGCCTGCATCTCGGAAAAGCTCCAGGAACGCACAGGAATCAATTCCCGGCGAAGTTTTTCATCTGAGGTGTGGAGGGAAAACTGGAACTGGAAATTACCCCCAGAATAGTAGCGGTTCTTAACCTCCAGCAGATCATCAAAAAAACCATCCACTCCGCCCGGTGCAATCGTGGACAAAGAAGGCATCAAACCGGGAGCATCATAGCGTTCTGGTAATTCTTCTAAAACCCTGAGTACCTCGCGGTTAAAACTTGGTTCACCCATGCGGGCAAATTGAATTTTAAACTGGCGGCAGGGTATCTTGCCATCTGGATAGTGGCGGTAAACAAGGTAATCAAGCTGGTTGAACAACCGCTCCTTACTGATCTTGCCGTGATAAAACCCGCCGGCGTCACACATCTTGCAGGAAACCGGACAGCCATACAAAGTAGAAAGCATCAGAACCCATTTTTCCTCACGCGGCATCGGCGGTTGAACGGCTTCAACAAATTCAACCAGTTCGCCATCATCGTACTGCCCTACGTACACCACCGCGACATCATCGGATCCAACTTTGGCTGCGATATTCATTTCGTTTCTCACTCCTTTAGAAATTGATAAATTTTCATGGCGGCTTTAAGACCATCTCCTACCGCAATGGCTGTTTGCCGGTAAATTCCGTTTTGGACGTCTCCAACAACATGCAGTCTGCCCGATTTTACCAGGTTTGGAGCTTCCTCCCGCATGCGATTAGACATCAGCGGGGGATTTTCCTCCCGGCCGATGGCACCAATCAAGAAATCTGCATGAAACATATTTTTGTGCTGACTGGTCGTTTTAAGGAGCAATTTATTTGCTTCTACCAAAACTGAGGACACTGTAACGCCCTGAAAATACTCAATATTCTGAATTTTAGCACAACGTTGAACCAAAAGTGGGAGGGCTTTGATCTGCTGCGTGCGGTTCAAGATCACAACCCGGTTCTTGCGCGAAAGGTTAATCGCATAATCGAAGGCAGCATCCCCAGCCCCAATCACTGCGATGGTCTTGTCGCGGACATCTAAAAGAGGGGCAACCTCATAAAAAACTTTCTCCAAACCAGCGTCAGGTATAAACTCCACCGGGAAAGTTTTCGGCCGAGTCCCGGTGGCAACCACCAGCGTCCTAGAGATATAGGTGTTCCCATCGGTAGCAACAATAAACCCGTTTGGGTCATAATCCACCTCGAGAACCCGTTGATAGATGGCTTCAAGCGAATGAGACTCAAATTGCTGAGCAAATCGTTCAACCAGTTTTGGACCAGGGATTCCACCGGGGAAACCCGGGTAATTTTCAACCAGGTTAGCATTCCACAGCAACCCGCCAAGCCGGTTGGCTTCAAACAAAGGTGCGGTTATCCCATAACGCTTCAACTGGATGGCTGAGATCATCCCCGCCGGGCCGCCGCCGATGATGATGGACTCTTCTTTGTTCAAGGTTGCCTTCATCAGCCTCCTAAAGTTTCTCCCGATAAATGCCCATCCGAATTCTTTCGTCAAAATGGGAAATGGTAATTCTGTTTTGATCTAACCAACGGTGTAATTTGCACAAATTATAAAGC
>JARROY010000276.1:0-3768 GCA_037383445.1 Anaerolineales bacterium
GGTGGGAGCGATGCTCCCAGCGACCTTGCCGAGGCTTACCGTCGGCGCAAGCGGCAGCTAATGCCGGGAGATATCAACGCCCTGACTGCTTTAAAGCGCGAATTCCGCCAAAAGGGTTTGGATGTGTTTTGAGCAGCTTGAGGATGCGGAGAACCACCGAGTTCTCACAATTTGATAAAAGGAGTTGAAAAGTAATCATGGCAGTACTAGACCAGCCGAAAACTGTTTACAGCGATAGCACAGCCCAAGGACGGGCAATCAGCGATGTGATCTCGATGATCGACCCGCGGGATACGCCGCTGCTGGCCCGTGTGGGGTTGGACAGCGCGCAGGAGAAGTTCAAGCTAAGTTTGAATGGCTATAAGATCGAACTGCTGGAGGATGAACTGGACCCGCTGGACGATGCCGTTAACGATGCGGCGGGATGGGATAACAGCAGCACAACCGGGCTGGCGGTGGACGATGCCAGCAAGTTTCAGGATGGGCATATTATTCTGGTGGAAAATGAAAAACTGGTGGTGAAAGATGTGGACACCGCCAATGACACTATTGATGTTTACAGTCGCGGTTTTGGGGGGACGAACCCGGCCACCCATGCGGACGATACCGTGATCTATATTGTCGGGATGGCGCGCTTGGAAGGAGACGATGCGGATTATGGCGCCATCACAGACGTGACCGCACCGTACAACTATACCAGCATCTTCCAGAAGGCGATCAAAGTCTCCGGGACGATGCAGGCGATCACACAGTATGGGGTGGATGACGAGTTCATGTACCAGGCCAATAAAGCTGTCCCGCATCTGCTGCGCTTGGTGGAGCGGATGGCGTTCTACGGTGAGCGGGTGGAAGGATCGGCAACCGGTCCGCGCTCGGCCGGTGGACTGGATACGTTCATCACCGATAACACAGTTAATGCCGGCGGGGCGATCGCCAAAGCGGATGTGGACAGCCTGATGGAGGAGATCACCATGGATGGGGGTTACCCCGATCTGCTGGTGATGAACCCGCGGGTGGCAAATGACCTGCGGGAACTGCTGGATACCTCCAGCTTTATCCGGGTGGGGCAGAATGAGAACAAACTCGGCCTGGATGCCATCGAGCGGGTCGTGACCCAGTATGGAGAACTGGAACTGGTGATGGACCGATGGTGCCCGACAGGAACGGCGTATATCCTCCAATCAGATAAGGTTGGGTTCTTTGCCCTGCGCCCAATGACGGCCTATGAACTGGCCAAAATAGGGGACAGCATGCGCGGCGAAGTGGTCGGCGAGTTCTCACTGCTGGTGGCGAACGACAAAGCTCACGGCAAGATCACTGGGATCACGACGTAGGTTATTGAAGAGTTGGCGCGCAGGCAGTTGATATGAGGGGGAGACAACTGCCAGATTGAAGGGCGGGTAGGCTGCGGCACCCTGACTGGATAGAAAAAGCAGGCTCTGCCCGCCCTCCAGGATCTGAAACAGAGGGGGAAGATGGGATATTTTCTGTGGCATTTACTCAGAGACGCATACCAGGAATTAGGGCAGCTGCAGGTTGGCAAAGCCACGGGCGGATCGTCCACCACGGTGGTGGACAGCAACTTGATCGATACCGGCAAAGACGATGATTGGAAAGATGGGATGGTGATCATCCTGGAGGATGCTGGCGGTGTTGGGACGGCACCGGAAGGTGAGTTTGCCCGGGTGGACGCGTACAGCGATGGAAGCGGCACACTGACGATAGATTCCCTGACCGCAGCGGTTTCCGCTGGGGATGTGTACGGCTTGGCATCAGCCTATTATCCACTGCACCAGATGATCGAACTGGCTAACCTGGCGCTGCGAAAGCTGGGAGATTTGGTACTGGTGGATACGACCACACTCGATACCGTGGAAGCTCAGACCGAATACGCGGCAGCGGTGGCCTGGAAGCGCCGCCCTCCACGCCAGATTGATATTCAATCCAATCCTGGTGATTTGGATGATCACCGCTGGAGGACTTTATTTGATTGGGAATTTGTGCCTTCAGCGGCTGGACAAACCGGGCTGATCGTTTTCAAGACCCAACCGCCAGCAGGTCGGGACTTACGCATCTGGTACGAGGATTTACACCCGAGAGTGAATTCCTATTCAGATGTGATCCACGAGACGATCCACCCGGCGCTGGCGGCGGCGGCCTTGGTCGAATCGGCGCTGAACTGGCAAATTTCTAGGCTTGAGGGCGAGAATATTTTCATGTTAGAGCAAGTCAACCATGCCAAGATCCAACTGGAAAGAATGAAGATGTTTCATCCAATCTGGAAAGCAAGCCCTAAGGCTAGGATGCTTTTGGCTGGATTGGGGCTATGATTGTAGGGGTGATATTCCTGAAATGAAACAAGATCGAGAACACTTATATTTCAAACGATGGTGGAATAATACCTTGTTTTGTGTCATTGACCCCCTCCAGACGACGAGGTCGTCGTTCTCCCCTTTTCAAGGGGGAGGATGAAGTCCAACCACTTGTTCAAACGGTTAAACAGGTGGGGGTGGTCGGAAAACAACTCAATAGACCCTCAAATATTTGTTTGTAAATAAAAAAAGGATGTGAGAAATGAGCGATTTACTACGATTTGACCCGATTGGAAGCCATACTGACGGGACCGCGATCTCCAGCGCAACGACCCTAACCCCAGCGGATGGCGCAACCAAGCTGCTGATCCAGGCGCTTGACCAGAATGTACGCTTTACATTGGACGGGACCACCCCTACTGCCAGTACGGGTTTCCAGCTGGTTGCCGGGGACCCGCCGGTGATGATCTGGGTTGCAGGAGCTACGGTCAAGGTGATCGAGGAAGCGGCCACGGCGGATCTTCAATACCAATGGGGGCGGTAAATGCCTAAACTGCTGCACAAAGCATTGGGGGTGGTATCCCATCCGCTTGGATCAAAACTTGGTGTTTTCTCCAGCATGTATTCCCAAAAAATCCGGTCTGTTTTCGGTTCCAACCTGACGGCACACTGGCCTCTGAACGATAAGTCGGGGATTGTTGCAAATGTCATTGGGCCACCTGCCAATGGGAATATTCTTTACAACGCTGGCTTTGAGGTGGCTGGTGGCGGCGGGGCAGATGTATTTGGCAATTGGGGCGAGGCTGCCGGGGATGGAACCATCGAAGATGAAACGGTAAATGTGCATAAAGGGTCGCATGCCCTCAAACTAACGACCGGCACGCCATCAGAAACCACCAATGTTAGCCAAACCATCAGCGTGTCCGAAGGTGACGAGATCAGCGTTTCTTTCTTTACCAGGGGGGACGGGACACATGCCGGGCGCTGGGCAATTTACGATGTGACCAATACCGCATGGATTCGGAGCCTGGCATCTACTGGTGTGACGGGGACGACTTTCACAGAAATAACCGACTCGTTTACCGTTCCGGCTGGCTGCACTCAAATCCGCTTTTACTGCTACTGTGCGGCTGGCGAAGGAAGCGTATGCTATTTCGATGATGTCAAACTTATAAAGACACAAACATTGAGCGGAACTTATGCTGTATCGGGGATTACTTACGGTGAAACAGGGATTGGTGATGGACAAACTTCTATTTCATTAGACGGGAACAACACCTATGTCCAGGTCGGGTATCCAAAGTTCAATGCGGCGTGGAACGGCAACAAGGGTTCTGTGATCGCCTGGGGGAAAGTAGATGGCTCCGGGCGCTGGACGGATGCCTCGACCTACCGCTACCTCTGGCACCCCAAATCTGCGCCTGAACCAACCGTGTATATGGTGATGGGGAAAAAC
>JARROY010000277.1:0-3762 GCA_037383445.1 Anaerolineales bacterium
GGCTGGGCAAGCGCAATTGGGGGGTAATATCTAGTATCCTAATCATCATCACCCTTTTCGAAATTTTTGAACTGCTCCATAAAGAGGAACCACTAACGGATCCATTCCATATCATTGAGTTTTTTATTTACGTAATTATTTTGGCTTTTGTGGGAATTTTAATCAATTTTTATATCACTTTAAATGCTAATCAAAAACACACAATGGAGATCTTGGATTACAAACATCAACTAAGCTTGCAACTATTAGAGTTGGATGAGTGGGAGGAGCTTATTAATGAAATGGTTAAATTACCCTCCTCTATCGCTCGAGTAGAGCTGAGTAAATTACATGTTTTTAATCCTATATCTAATGAAATGGAAGTTGTTGCAAGCTGGAATGATGCAGAGAACCAAGAATCCAAATTTCGATATGATTATTGGAAATGCATTCAGACCCAATCATCAGACAAGACATTGTTAAATCTTTGCAGTTATTTCAATGATGAGGTGGAAGATAGCGGAGTCCACCCACTTGAATATTGTTTAACCATTTCCTCCCAAGATAAGTTGTTAGGGTTGATCCAATTCCAATTGAAAAGTGGGGAGACTCTGTCCGATGAACAGAAAGTAATTTTCGAAAGTATTCGACCTGAAATTGCTTTGGCGCTTAAAGCCGCTTGGGAGCATCAAAGGCTCGCCGTATTGCGAATAACTGAGACGGCTATAACTGAACGACATTTAATTTCAGATTTTTTACACGATAACCTCAGTCAAAACCTTGCATATATTATCTTAAAACTAGAACAGCTTACCTCAGAGACCGAAAAAATAACCGAAAGCCAGAAGAAAGATGACCTCTACTATATGAAAGGTGCTGCCCGGGAATCTTACGAATTAGTGCGCGGATTATTAGAGTCCATCCGTCCAGAAACAACCCCTCGATTGGTTAATCTTTTTATTGAATATGGTAATAAAGTATCCAAACGATCTCATTTTGAAACCCGGATAGAAGAAAAAGGGGATGCGTTGCCAATATCACCCGATATAAAAAGGACGCTGTTCTATTTATTCCAGGAAACGCTCAGCAATGTAGAAAAACACGCCCAGGCTAAAAATGTAAATGTAAGCGTAGATTGGGGAGTTGATAATCTTCATGTGATCATTTCAGATGATGGAATTGGTTTCAATCCTCAGAGTCTCAAAGGTGCTAATCATTTCGGGCTGGATATCATGCGGGAACGTATCAAAAAAATTAACGGCCAACTGGATATTCAATCATGTGATGATTCGGGTACCGAGGTATCGATTTGGGTTCCAATCGAGTTGCCGAAAAAAGAAGGATCGAATGTCTGAACAGGATAATGCAAAAATTAATCCTAAAAAGGTTTTGGTTGTCGATGACCATGTTTTATTTCGTGAGGGAGTAATCAGTCTCTTCCGATCCGCAACCGACTTTAAGGTTGTTGGGGAGGCAGGAAGTGTTCAGGAAGGAATTGAAAATGCTAAACTGCTTCAACCTGATATCATTTTGATGGATTTTAAACTTCCAGATGGGAATGGTCTGGAGGCAACCAAGGCAATCCTGTCTGAACAACAGGATTGCGCAATTGTATTTCTCACAGCAGATGAAGAAGACAAGACTTTATTTGCAGCCATACGAGCTGGAGCGAGAGGGTACTTACCCAAAAGCCTTGCCGGCTCTGATCTAATTTCCAGCTTGCGAGCCCTCGACCGTAATGAAATGGCCATGCCGCGGAAAATATCAAGCCGCATTGTTGAGGAATTTTCTCACTCAAACCGGCAAAACTCTTTTTACGAAGATATCTTTACAAAACTAACCACTCGTGAGTTAGACGTACTATGTGAACTGCAAGCAGGTATTACAAACTCTGAAATTGCACAGAGACTATATATCTCAGAAAATACTGTGAAGCACCATCTCCGCAATATCATGAACAAGTTGGGTGTTAAGAACCGACGAGAAGCCAGCCTGATAGCTAAACAAGCTGGATTAACCAGCAAAAATTCTAATCAACAGAACAGAGAACGATAAAAGTATTAACCCATTCCCTAACCCTTTAGTACTCAAGGACCATCAAAAAAGATGGTCCTTTTTCTATTCTTGAAGTGGAGTATGGGTAATCGACTTTAAATATGACCTTCTGTATCCTTATTGTAGAGAAATTTCTATGTCAAAGGAAGATATGTGCAAAATCCCGCTGTTCTTGTTATCTCAATGGATTCATTGCTAAATCTAGCCCTCACGAACATCATCACCGATTCGGATTTGGGCTTGTCAGTCATTGAGAGTAAGGCGCAACAATATGACGAACTTGTCGAGGAAATTAACAAAATCATTGCTGATGTCATCTTGTTAGATAAATCAAGTTCCTTTGCAACCGAAGACGTACTCACGAAATTACTCATGTTGTACCCAAAGCTTTTATTGATCCTTGTCGATCCACAAAGCAATTGGTTACACGTTTATCGCCGGGAAGATATTTTGATTAGCTCATCCGCTGAACTGATGGAAATCATAAAATCTTCAATAAATTAGGAAAGTTGGAAAAGGAGAACTATGGTCAATCCAAAATCTATCAAAAAAGTCCTAAATTTTAAATCTTTGTCATTCAAGTAAGGAGATACTAATATGAAAAATTCTTTAACTCACTTGCGTAGCTGGCAACGTTTCGTGGCGATCTTGTGGATCATCGTCATGATTTTTGGGAGTCAGCTGTCATTCGCAACGAATGTACAGGCAAAGTCAGCTGCAGCTCCTTTGCTAGAAACCAATCTAATGTATCTGAGTGTGGGGAGTGCAGCTGATGGTACCAACATCCCCACCTATAAATATATTATCAACGTGGACAACACTGGTACGACCACTCAACGCAATCCTAATCCGGGTTCTGGTTGTTCTCCTCAAGATGGGGGCTATCCCGACTCCTGTGACTGGGTTTCGATTGCCGGCAGGGCGAACAACAGCCCGATCTTGACCCAGGGCGACCAGAGTGATTTCGCCGGTGGTATGGTTTTGCCTGACGGCAAATACCTGATCTCGGTCCTAGCTGATGGGTATAAGATCGACGGCGCTCATTTCACGGTGCCGTTGGCTGATGGCGCTCCGAATGTCGTCGTCCGGATGCAGCCCTACGATCTGCCGGATGCGACTATCCAGGCGGAGGTCTTTGAAGACAACGCCCCAACCAATAGCGCCCCGGATGTGCCCGCTGAACGCGGGATCGCTGGTTTTACGGCGCATATCGCGGACTACGTCGATGAAGTCACAACTGATGTCTACGGTGATGCACTGTGTGGTGACAATCACTGTGTCAGCCAATGTTATGCCGTGGAAGGTGGTGTGGACCTTGGTGTTGTTAATCCTATCGATGCCGACGGACGCTGCCCCTTCCGTGATGAACTGCCTGCCAATGCGACCACAACCGATGGTATTCCGATTGGAGAGGATGCGATCATCCAGGGCAAGGTCATCATTCCAAACCTTGGTCCCAACCGCTACGCCCTCTCGGTCGTTCCTCCGAACGGATCCACCTGGGCGCAGACCACCACCCTCGAAGGCAACCACGATTGGGATGCCTGGGTGATGGAAGGCGCAACCGGCCTGGATACCGAATTCGTCGTTGGGGGTGAGCCTTTCCCGGCCACCTTCTTTGGTTTTGTTCAAGAGACCAACACAATGGCTTCAGGCAGCGGTCACATCATAGGCACCGCTCTGGCTGTCAGCGCCTATATCCCCCCGGTGGGTGGGATCGGTGGTGAA
>JARROY010000278.1:0-1071 GCA_037383445.1 Anaerolineales bacterium
TTAACTGATTTTCAAATTTCTGATCACCAAGTCACAATGACACTATACGATCAAAACCACATTCTAGAAATTATTGCCACAAGAAATGAAACCGGTCTGCTCAAAGGTCCTACCCGCGTTGCCATGGATATGCGAGTAGCTGAATCTCTTACCTCAACCATTCATGTTCGACTCACAAATTCCCACAAAGAACTCCTTTTCGAAGGTTCAGGCTTACATGCTGGCCTAGAAGTTGCTGGGGACATTCCAAGATTATTAGCCGGATAGACCCCATAAATTTACTTTACAGTGAAAGATGAAAAGCCATAAAGAACATTTGTTCTGATATAAATAGATATGCTTGGCAACCAATCACTATCTATTAGACCTGGTCTATTCTACTTGCTGGAAACCCGTGAGAAAAAGCAAACGGATATGCTGCTCTTAGCGGCATCACTCGCACTGCGCGAAGGGGCAATCATCCTGGATGGCGGAAACCATTTCAACGCCTATACGGTTGTTAATCTTATCCGCACTATCACAGCCGATCTCTCGGGCTTAAACAGACTCCAGATCGCTCGAGCATTCAATTGCCATCAGATCGTCACCTTGTCGCAGCAAATCCCCCTGGATGGCAGACCATGTCTGCTAATTGACATCTTAGAGCTTTTTCAAGATGACAACGTTCCGTATACCCATCGAATCTATCTGATCAAAAAATTACTATATCAGTTGAACCAAGTTCACCGTCAAACACCTGTAGTGGTGAGTCTAACACCTCCTAAAGAAGCACATGACCAATGGAACTTCATGGCCTCTTTAGTACGGAGAACATCTACTCGCACCCTTGAGGAGGGCTTTATGGGAAAAACGCTGCCGACCATAAATCAAATCATACAGCAAGCTGAGGTTATCTTAGCGCGCTTCTCGCGTCTTCTCCAGCCCGAAGAGCGCTCAGCACTGGAAATACTTTTTATTGATTCAAAGAAACATATTGCGTCAATCAGCGAAGCCAACCATTTGATCCCCTTTGAGGCTGCACAACAAGCCATTCTGCTTGAACAGCAAAAAGAAATTAACATATTGGAAAAA
>JARROY010000278.1:1110-4861 GCA_037383445.1 Anaerolineales bacterium
CCTTGGTAACCAATGAGACAGATGGATGGCTGCTTGATGTATACCCTGACGAAAAGCTGGGTGCAGTTATTTGGCTGTTGGGAAGTGACAACAATCGCTATCGTTTTCACCAACAATACCCCGTAAGCTTCCATGTTTCCGGTCCCACACACCGCCTTAGGCAGCTCTGGAGAGCACTGCGCAAACAATACCCGACAGCGGTTGAACTTGCGAAATCTATCCGGAAAGAACTTTTTTCGGGAGAGATCCCCGTTTTAACCGTTACGGTTCAAAACCCTCTCACCCAACCTAAAGTATTCTACTGGGCATATCGCCAATTCCCAGATCTGTTCTTTTACAATGCAGATATTCTCTTTGCGTTGCGTCACTCCGCCACATATCGCACTTATCCACTTGCGCGCTGCCGGATACTATCAGAAGACGGGAGAGTCACAAAGATCAGTGTATTATCATCTCCGGCAAACCCTGATATCCAAATCCCAGCACTGAAAATCATGTCGCTTGCACCAGATGTAGACCCGGAATATGTCGATCCTGCATCACTCAATGCTATTCTTGGAAAAGAGAAGCGAACGTTGAGTTTGGCTCCTCCCGAACTTTTTATCCAGCGTTTAAACAAACTGATCCAGGAATATGACCCAGATATCATTCTGACAAAATGGGGAGACACATGGTTGTTTCCATTGATGTTGGATTGGTCAAAAAAGTTCTCGGTCGATTTCAACCCTAACCGAGACCAGACCCGCCAGGTAGTGCGCAGGTCAGCATTCAGCTACCATACCTACGGGCGCGTGCTTCACCGGGGCGAACAGGTGCATCTCTTCGGACGTTGGCACATTGACCAGACCAACGCAGTTATGTATGGGGAATATCAGCTAACTGGCGTCCTGGAGCAAGCCCGTATCACGGGACTTCCCGTTCAAGAGGTTGCACGAAAATCACCTGGGGCTGGAATCACAGCGATGCAAATGATTACGGCCATGCGGAAAAACATTCTGATTCCCTACCACAAGCAGCAAGTTGAAACATTCAAAAATCCTGCCCAGCTTATCTCCGCTGATCGAGGCGGCCTGGTCGGGCAGCCGCTTGCAGGGCTACACTATCAGGTAGCAGGCATAGATTTTTTCTCTATGTATCCCCAAATTATGGCGCGTTTTAATATTTCGCCAGAAACAATTCTCAAAAACAGCCCGCACACCATTCCTGTGCCAGGAACAGGGACCACAATAGCTCAAACCCCCATAGGCTTTATTGGACAATCGCTTCAATCCTTGCTAATTAGACGTCATCTGATAAAACAACAAATGGGCGGTACCCATCCCTTGGACAGTCGATATGCAAACCTGAAAGCGCGAAGCAATGCGCTAAAGTGGCTTTTGGTGGTGTGTTTCGGATATCTTGGGCACAAACATTTCCGCTGGATGAAAATTGAAGCACACGAATCTGTAACGGCATTTGGCCGCGAGGTTCTCCTCCAAGCCAAAGAAGTCGCTGAGCAGCATGGATTCCGTGTTCTCTACTACAATGTTGATGGGCTCTACATCCAAAAGCAGGGTTGCAGTCAACCAGAAGACTTTACCCAAGTGCTGTCAGATATTCGGGCGCGCACGGGTTTAAAGATTTCGCTTGATGGGATATATCGTTGGATTGCATTCCTGCCCTCCCGAACAAACCCACAAATTCCTGTTGCAAATCGATATTTTGGCATGTTTTCGGATGGAAAATTAAAAGTACGTGGTCTGGAAATCCGCCGCCACGATACACCGCCTTTTATCTTCAAAACACAAATAGAACTGCTTCATTGCCTTGCTAAAGTGGAAGAAGGCCAGCCTCTAGAGCATGCGGTTCCAGCAGCATTGCGGCTGTTAAATAAGCGAGCGCAGCAGCTCCGCCATGGTGATGTCGCTCTGGATGATCTCATTGTGGCCCAGCGTTTAAGTCGAGATGTGGCGCAATATCGCCAGCCCTCTCCGGCTGCTAAAGCCGCCAAACAACTCCAAGCATTAAAAAAGCCTATGCATGCAGGACAAGTTGTACATTTTCTTTTTGTAAAAAGAACGCCAGGGGTTTTGGCCTGGCGGGCTGGAGCGCCGTTCGATTATCAACAAATTAACATTGCGGAATATCTTAAGCTACTATCCAGGGCTGCCAGCAATATTCTCTCCCCCGTTGGAGTAAAGGAAAATACCTTGGTCAATCTTCTAGGGATTGATGAGCAATTACCCCTTGGTTTTGGTGATAGAACCATGTTTGAGCAAATCGATTTACCGCACATAGATATAAATTCCATGCACCCTGATAGACGGGAATATATTACATTGAATGCAAATAAGCCTTATCAGGTTGAGATTATTTTTGATGGTAATCGATGATTTTTTCTTTGGTGGATTTTAAATTGTGGTTGATTTTGTGAGAGATATATGGCTATACGCAATTTTTGAATATTTATAAGGCACAAAGGTTAGGGTTTTGTTTGGCAGGAATTAATTAAACAATACCTGACCGCTACAGAAACCGCTCTGCAAAATGACATGCAACAAAGTGATCCGGTCGAAGTTCCCGGAATTCTGGCTCTTCAAGCGAGCAGCGCTCTTGGGCAATCGGGCAGCGTGGGTGGAATCGGCAACCAGAAGGGGGATTAATTGGATTGGGTATTTCCCCCACCGGCATTTCTTCCGTTCTTTTTTCTTTTGGATCTGGCACCGGGACTGCCGCGAGCAAGGCTTGTGTATAAGGATGAAGTGGCTTACTATAAACCTCACGCAAATCCCCCATCTCAGCGAGCTTGCCCAGATAAAGAATTCCGATCCGGTCACAGATATATTTTGCAGTTGCCAGGTCGTGAGTGATAAATAAATAAGTCAGCTCAAGTTCTTTTTTAAGTTTAAGCATCAAATCCAGCAATAGGACCCTGACGCTTACATCCGCCATAGCGATGGGCTCATCAGCCAAAACTAGGATGGGATTTGTTACCAACGCGCGGGCAATGACCACTCGTTGTCTCTGCCCTCCAGAAATCTGGTGGGGGTATTTATTATAGAAAAAGGATGACGGATTCAGGCCTACTTTTTCTAATATCTCATGCGTTCTGTTCCGGATTTGTTCTGCAGTACCAAGCTTATGAATTTTCAAGCCGTGGGCAACCGCCTCACCGACAGTCATTCGCGGATTTAGCGAGGCCATGGGATCTTGAAAGATTACCTGCATGAGGCTGCGCATACCACGGAGTTGGGATGGTCGCAAAGAAGTAAGATCTATCCCTTGGAAGAAAACCTTTCCTTCGGTAGCTTCTAGCAACCCCAAGATGAGGCGTCCAATCGTCGTTTTACCGCTGCCACTTTCGCCAGCAAGGCCAAAAACCTCTCCACTGTGGATTTTAAAAGAAACTCCATCAACTGCCCGGACATTCTGAATATTCCGTGAAAGAATCGTGTCGAGAAGACCGGTCTGAACAGGAAAATATTTTTTCAGGTTCTGAACCTCAACGAGCACTTTTCTCTCATTGCTGGTGTTACGCTCTAATTGATCAGTCACGATGACACCTCATTGCCGGTTGCTTCTTTGCTGGGATGATCTTGATAAAGCCAGCAGTGAACAAAATGCTCACCGCCCAAATCTTCTAACTTTGGCCTTTCACGACTGCAAATTGGCATAGCCTGTGGGCAGCGCGGGTGGAACCGGCACCCGGAAGGTGGGTTGATGAGATTCGGTGGTTCGCCAGGCATTTTGTATAGTTCTTCATCATTCTCTA
>JARROY010000279.1:0-3741 GCA_037383445.1 Anaerolineales bacterium
CCGCCAGCCCCCGTTCATGTCTTCATGAAATACCCGAGAGCGCGGGACGCGGGAGCTGGGACGAGCATGCTGCCAGTCGGAGCTGCGAAGCGTCACATGAACAGGATGCGAGACAATAGAAAGGGCGATACAGGTGGAAGGACACTCATCGATAAGTACTGTGCATCATTTTCGTGTTACTCGCCCATCAATGTACATTTGAAAAAGGAACAAATCGAGGAATGGAATCTATCGAACAACGTGTAGACAAACTGCTCTCTAAAATGACCCTGGACGAAAAGCTCGCCCAAATTGGCTCTTATTGGATATACGATTTACAGACTGGTGGTGTTTTAGATTGGGATAAAGCAGCATACAAACTCAAATTTGGCATCGGCCAGATCACACGCATGGCTGGTGCATCCACGCTCCAGCCTGTGCAAGCAGCTAAAACAGCTAATGATCTTCAAAAATTCCTCTTGGAGGGAACGCGGCTTGGAATCCCAGCCATTTTTCATGAGGAATGTTGCTCAGGCGCAATGGTGTTGGGCGGCACAATGTATCCACAAATGCTGGGACTTGCCAGCACTTTTCAACCGGAACTGGCAGAAGCCATGTCGACTGCAATTCGCATGCAATTGCTTGCCATAGGCGCGCGGCAAGGGCTTGCCCCCGTATTGGATATAGCACGCGATCCGCGTTGGGGCCGTGTAGAGGAAACCTTCGGCGAGGACTCCACACTCGTCAGTCATTTTGGTATGGCGTATATTAAAGGGTTGCAATCAGATAATCTGGCAGATGGCGTTATGGCAACAGGAAAGCATTTTGTCGGTCACAGCCTTTCACAAGGGGGACTGAATTGCGCGCCTGTTCACATAGGGATGCGAGAGATCTACGATATTTATCTTGCCCCGTTCCAGGCAGCTATTCGAGATGCAAAACTCGCTTCTATCATGAATGCTTATCCTGAACTGGATGGAGAAGTGGTTGCAGCTTCGCGTTCAATCTTAACAGATTTGCTCCGAAATCAACTAGGATTTGATGGCCTTGTTGTGTCCGATTACGAAGCGATCATCATGCTCAACAATTTCCATAGTATTGCTGCTGATCCCGTGTGTGCGGCCCGCATGGCGTTGAATGCGGGAATCGATGTAAAGTTGCCGAATAGTGTGTGTTATGGGGATCCGCTCAAATCAGCCTTGGAAAATGGCGATATTAATGTCGAACTGGTAGACCTTGCTGTTCAGAGGCATTTGAAGAAGAAATTCGAGCTTGGCTTGTTTGACAATCCATTTGTAGATGAGAACAAAGTTGAAAAGGTATTCGATATGCCCGAACAACGCGCGCTTGCTCGCAAGGTTGCTTGCAAGAGCATGGTGTTGTTGAAGAACGATGGATTATTGCCTTTACAAAAATCCATTAAAACCATCGCTGTCATTGGTCCTAACGCGCACGATGGGCGCAACCAGCTGGGTGATTATTCTTATGCTGCAATGAGTCAATTGATGCAGTTGAAAGCACCAGAAAATTCCGCATTTCTCGATATCGATCAAATTGTTTTGACAGATTACATGATCCAGATAACCACTGTACTGGACGGCATCCGGGCATCTGTTAACCCTGAAACGAACATTCTATACGCTAAAGGTTGTGATAATTTCAGTGACGACAAATCTGGTTTTGGCGAGGCAGTGGAACTTGCTAGGCAAGCCGATGCGGTCATACTTGTTCTGGGGGATAAATCGGGATTGACACCCGATTGTACGATTGGTGAAACACGTGACTCCTCGAATTTAAAATTACCAGGTGCACAGGAGGACCTGGCCAATGCAATTTTTTCAATAGGGAGACCAGTGGTTGCTATATTGATAACAGGGCGTCCTTATAATTTAGCTATGTTATCAGAAAATGCCAATGCTATCCTTGAAGCATGGTTGCCGGGTGAAGAGGGAGGTGCTGCTGTTGCGGATATTTTATTCGGAGATGTAAATCCAGGAGGAAAGCTACCGATCACCTTCCCAAGATCAGTGGGACAGGTCCCGATATTCTATAGCGCAAAGCCATCAGGGATGAAGTCGCATTGGTATGTGGATTATGTTTCCGAGAAAGTCACACCGTTGTATCCGTTCGGTCATGGTTTGAGTTATACATCCTTCAAATACAACGATCTATCAATCGGGCGTCAGCATGTTACAGTTGGGGAGAGCGTGAATCTATCGGTCACTATTAAAAATAACGGAAAAGTCGCTGGTGAGGAAGTTGCCCAACTTTATATTCACGATCAGGTTGCTTCCGTTCCTCGCCCTGTGAAAGAGTTGAAGGGATACCAGCGTGTGTTGTTAGAACCCGGAGAAGCAAAACGAATCACATTCCACTTGCCAGTGGACCAGCTTGCATTCTATGATTTGGAATCAAACCTGGTCATCGAAGCAGGCAAGATCGAAATAATGGTTGGTAGTTCGTCAGATGATATTCGTTTGCGTGGTGAAATCGAAATCGTAGGCGAGCCGAAAATGGCTGTCAAAGACCGCATATTTGTTTGCCCAGTATCTGTTGAATCAAAGGATTAAGAACTTATGACCTACTTTCTTGGTTTAGACACATCAACAACCGGCAGCAAGGCATTAATTGTTGACGATAATGGCAAAGTGCTCGCTACTGCATCCTCTCCCCACACATTACAAACACCGAAACCGCTGTGGTCGGAACAAAACCCTATTGAATGGTGGGAAGCGGTCTCAGCCAGTATCAAATCAGTTTTGGAAAGTTCAGGCATCAGAGGGGGACAATATTATTAATTCCAACGTACTTACTTTTTTTGTTATTGGTTAGTCAACGGGAGTCAACACCAGTCAACCAATTTATAAAAAATAAATCATATAGCCAAGAAATAATAAGCTCTAATGATACAATCTTGATTTTTAGCAACCAGCAAAAATGGCTAATATACTCAATCCATTTGTATCGCTAGTTCAATCTCAGGATACTTCGAAAGCAAGCCATCAACATAATCTTCATCAGCATCGTATTCCATATCTTCATACAAACGCCAAGTTTCATAGTGGATTAAATGTTCTCCAGGCTTTAATACCGTTTTTGGCCCCAGTGTCTCCAATTCTAAAAACATAGGGCCGCAGTAGCATTCGCTGGAGCTGTTTAGATCATAATAAAGTGCCTGTGGATCGTATTTCGCCTGCTTGACAAATAATGTGCCCTCTAGCAAATAGCCTAGCCAGCCGCGCGGATTTGGAAATCCAACTTTAAACGGCCCGTCGTCAAACGCAGCCGTTACCATCAAATAACGTTTCCCCAAACTCACCAGCGGATGCCCAGGATACGTATACGGCCACAAAGCCAGTTGGCGGTTTGGCAGTAAGCCATGCTCATCTGCCAAATCCATATTCATGGGGAGAATACCAACCCCACCCGGTCGTAACTGTGAGATTGCCCAGGCTGCCAGTGCGGCAGTCGTTGTTCCTAAATTTTCAATCCGGTGTTCAATCCTCACTACAGCCTGATCGTCATCCGGCAAGCTGATCTTCATAGATTTTTGCAGACCTGTTGAATCTTCCTCGGGCTGTATAACCTCTATGCCATTCTCAATTTGAGTAACGCTGACAGGTTGGTTGTCGGGATAATAAGTGGTCGATACTTCTTCTGGTGCTACCCATAAACGGTGCCCACCCCGGAAATAATAGACGTCACCATTCTGATGGGTATATTGAGCGTCAGGCAATAAGGCAAACAGGTTCTCCCCGCCTT
>JARROY010000280.1:0-3732 GCA_037383445.1 Anaerolineales bacterium
AGAAATTTCATTTGCTGTACTTCCGGGTGTTTCACTATTCTTTCCATCTGGCTCAGAAGATAGGACCTCGGTTTCGGAGGACTGGGATTCTTCATTCTGGACATCAGGCAAGCATCCAGCCGTGAAAAACAATAAAACAATTAGGATCAGAATTTTTTTCATCATTGTTCCTTTATATTACGCAAATAATACGAATATATAAAGAGAAAAGTTCCCGATTTTTCGATACCATAGCAATTTAACCAAAAATTCGACCTCCAATTTCTCTAAAAAAATCATTCAAATAAACAAAATTTTGGGTAATCCTTCCAATTTTCTGCTATAATCTTTTCACTATG
The DNA here is from genome assembly GCA_037383445.1 of Anaerolineales bacterium. Lineage (GTDB taxonomy): Bacteria > Chloroflexota > Anaerolineae > Anaerolineales > UBA11579 > UBA11579. The sequence continues at coordinate 339 of JARROY010000280.1, forward strand.
TTGCAGGTACAAATTCTCAAATCCAGCTTTGTGGTTAATAATAAGGATATAAATCCAGTGTGTCGGGTTGAGAGTTTTGTCCTGCCTGTATGTTAACAAAAGGACCCAAAACCTCATGCCCGACGCGGTTACCCGTTGCCCGTTCGGGCTTTTTATTTGGGAATAGATTAAACTTTTCTGCTCAATAGGTGTAGAATGCCAAACAAGAGCACTGAATTAATTTTTGGAGGATGAAAGCATGTATAAATCACATACAAACGGTGAGCTCCGTAAAACCCATGCTGGACAAACAGTCAGTCTGGCCGGGTGGGTTCACCGCCGTCGAGATCATGGCGATCTGATCTTTATTGATTTACGTGATCGCTTTGGATTGGTACAGTTGGTGGCAGATCCGGAGACTTCTCCCGAGGCACACCAGACCCTTGGGCAAGTACGCCCAGAATGGGTCATCCAAGTAAAGGGAATTGTCCGGGAACGCCCAGAGGAAATGGTCAACCCCAATCTAGATACCGGTGAAATTGAGGTCATTGTTAACGATGTAAAGGTTCTCAACCCCTCTAAAACACCTCCTTTCTCGATCAATAAAGAAGAAGAGGTAGACGAGAATGTGCGCCTCAAATATCGCTATCTCGACCTGCGCTCGCCACGTATGCTTAAGAACCTGACCTTGCGTCACCGGGTTGTAAAATTTATCCGAGATTATTTGGATGCACACGGTTTCCTTGAAATTGAAACTCCGATCTTATTTAAAACTACTCCCGAAGGCGCACGCGATTATTTGGTGCCCTCGCGTGTCCACCCGGGAATGGTGTATGCCCTTCCCCAATCCCCCCAGCAGCTAAAACAACTGCTCATGGTGGCTGGCATAGAGCGTTACTTCCAGATAGCTCGCTGCTTTAGAGATGAAGATCAGCGCGGCGACCGCCAGCCTGAGTTCACCCAATTAGACTTGGAAATGTCATTTGTCAAGCGTGAAGATGTGATGGACCTGATTGAAGATATGTATTCAAAAATGGTCTCTGAACTGGTTCCGCAAAAACGGATACTGCAAACCCCGTGGCCGCGCATTACCTACCAAGAAGCGATGGAACGTTTTGGCAAGGACAACCCCGATATCCGCTATGGTCTAGAATTGGTCGATATTACCGATCTGGCTGCCAACAGTGGTTTTGGTGTATTTTCCTCCGCCGTAGAAAAAGGCGGGCATGTACGCGGCATCAATGCCAAAGGGCTTGGCGGCTACAGCCGAAAACAAATCGATGCTTTAACCGATTACGTCCGACAATATGGCGCTAAGGGCCTCGCCTATATCATCTTTGCTCCCGACGGTGAAGTTCGCTCCCCAATTACTAAATTCCTCTCTGATGAAGAGTTTGAAACCATCACAGAGCGAATGGGAGCCGAGGCTGGAGACCTGTTATTGTTTGTTGCTGACCAGCCCAATATCGTATTTGATACCCTCGGGCGTTTGCGCGTCCATTTGGCTGAGAGCATGGGATTGGCAGATCCGGATGTACTCGGTTTTTGTTGGGTATTCGACTTCCCATTTGCATTTTGGGATGAGGAAGAAAAACGGTGGGATCCAAGCCACCACCCATTCACCTCTCCTATGCCGGAGGACATTTATCTGATTGATACAGATCCGGGAAAGATGCGTGGCGCCCAATATGACCTTGTCCTCAATAACAACGAAGTCGCGGGTGGGTCGATCAGAATTCACGACCAAGAACTGCAAGAAAAAGTTTTCGAATTAATTGGATTGGATCCGGAAGTGGCCAATGAACGCTTCGGGCACATGCTTGAAGCCTTCCAATACGGAGCCCCACCACATGGAGGGATTGCTTCCGGAATTGACCGACTGGTGATGCTCTTGGCTGATGAATCCAACATCCGAGAGGTGATTGCCTTTCCTAAAAACCAAAACGCACGCGATGTTATGGCTGACGCCCCTACTCCTGCAGAACCGGAGCAGTACAAAGAGCTTCACATTAAACTAGACCTGCCGGAAGAAAAATAATCCAACTTAAAAACCGGAAGGTTTTGGAAAACCTTCCGGTTTTTGCTACACGAATATCCAAATTTTTTACGATTAATCTCTTTTAGTAATTATGACTATTAAAAATAAACCTGCCAACAAGACCGAAAAACAAACCAGCAGCATTTTCAACAAGCAAATCGCAGTTCCTAGTGACCATGGATCCTGGATATTCATTATCAGTCCTCTCCTGATCGGATTCTTTGCCGCTGAAAATTGGACCTCGTCGAACCTCTACCTTTTATTAGCCGCGAGTGCCGCTTTTCTCATCCGCCAGCCAGTATTGATGATGGTGAAATCATATTCTGGTCGCCGTTCCCGTAAAGACCTCCCTGCTGCCCGTTTTTGGTTCTTATTCTATGGACTGGTTGGACTTACCGGGCTGTATAAATTGGTTCAATCAGGACACGGGTACATCCTATGGTTAGCTTTTCCAGGAATGGCGGTATTTGGCTGGCACCTTTATTTGGTACGCAGACGAGAAGAGCGTCATCGCATCGGGGTCGACATATTGGCAGGCGGTGCTCTCAGTTTAGCCGCTCCCGCCGCATATTGGGTCAGTGTAGGGTCTCCAGATCCAAATGGATGGTGGCTTTGGGGGTTGATTTGGTTCCAAACCGCCGCATCGATTGTGTATGCCTTCCTAAGGCTGGAACAGCGCGCTCTTAAGCTGAGTCCATCCCAAGAAGAAAAATGGAAAATGGGACGCCGTGGGCTGTTCTATGCTGGATTCAACCTAATAACTGTTCTGATGGCGTCAATACTAGGTTGGCTCCCCACTTGGGTTTGGCTGGCATATGGTGTTCAATTTATCGAAGTCCTGTGGGGGATCCAAAATCCGGCGATTGGGGTGAAACCCACCCGTATCGGCATCCGGCAGTTGATCGTTTCTTCCCTATTCACGATCGTATTTATTTTTACATGGCAGATAGGTGGTTCGTAAAGAATTTAATGGCCTTGTCCATACCAACCAGGAAAAATCGGTTTATCAGTTTGAACTGGAAAGATCAAGGATTGTATCCAAGGCAGCATTCATGTACACGGGTAAATAGTTTGGGATACACCTTACTAAGAATGAATGGAATACAATAGTTAAAAGAATTACAATCTTTTAACTTGCCTGTTCCATCGGAATAGCTCGAACTCTCTTAAACTCTTCGGATAAAATATTCCAACCCCACACCAAGCTAAACCAGACAATAAGGATAAAGGGAATATAAGAACAAGCCAGTAATGGCCTGAAGCGAGAATCATCTACCCGGTTAATCGATGGATTAAACGAAGCATAGATAATGTCCACTTCTCCCCCCTCTTCATGCGCCATCCATTCTTGTGCTGCTAGGCTAGTGCTTCCAGTTA
>JARROY010000281.1:0-3730 GCA_037383445.1 Anaerolineales bacterium
GCTGGAGAGGTTTGGGAGAGCCAAATTTGCCCGGAGGCAAATAAAGCGCTTGCTTCTACAGATAACCAGGCAGCCACGCCAATAATCCCAAGCTGAAATTTATTTCCGAGTTTATAAGTCGTTGCGTATAGCCCATAGCCAATGAAGGATGTGATAAGACCCATGTTAAAGATATTGGCTCCTAAGGCCAGTAAACCACCATCTTGGAATAATAATGCCTGGAGCCCGATAACAGATGTCATCACAAGCATTCCTGACCAAGGACCTAATATGATTGCAGCAAGTGCACCTCCCAATAAATGACCTGAAGTGCCGCCAGCAACGGGGAAATTGATCATTTGGGCTGAAAAAATAAATGCTGCCATAATTCCCATAAGAGGAATTTGTTTTTGATTTAGGGTCTTTTGGCTGCGATGTATGGCAAGGCCGACAATAATTATTGTGGCAATCCAAAATACCGTTAGAACAGTAAAATTAAGAAATCCGTCTGGTATGTGTAATTTGTCTGGTGCAAAATTCATATTCAAAATTCTCTTTTATATGATTAATGTTTATTGACAACCTTTGCAAGTGCCGTACAGAACAAGATGGTTTGTAAGGACTTTAAAACCTATTTTGTCATTAATCTCCTCAAAGAACGGGGCTACAATCGAATGATCGATTCGTTGGATTTTGTTGCAGTTATGGCAAATCAGGTGGTGGTGTGGGGTGCCGGATATTTTCTCATAAACAGGGCTACCAATACCGATATCTGCAACAGATATCAAATTATGTTGCACTAGATATTCGAGCGAGCGGTATACCGTGGTGAGGTTGAGGGATGGAAGTCGAGCTTGTAGGGCTTCGTGGATTTCGATTGCAGTAGAATGATTGCTGGTATCCTCAAGGTGTTCCAAAATCGCTTTTCTAGCAGAGGTCAAACGTATCTCGTTCATTTTGTATATTTTTGCAAATGCATATTTTTGCATGAATTATAATTGCCTATTGATTATCCGTCAATAAACAAAAAGCATCCTGGAAAGCCATAATGGCAATTCCAGGATGTTTAAGGTGGATTTTGGGTATTAAAAATGTGGTTCAAAAATATCTTTAATCTTATTTTTAGGTTTGTAACCGGTCATGCGTTCAATTGGTTCGCCATTTTTGATCAGCAATAGAGTAGGGACACCCATGACACTGTATTGAATGGTCAGTTCTTGATTGGAATCAACATCGATATGAACAACTTTGATTTGATTTTTCCATTCCTCGGCAAGATCCTCAACAATTGGATCCAACATTTTACATGGGCCACACCATACAGCTCCAAAATCAATCAGGACGGGCAGTTCTGATTGATGAACTTCTTCTTCAAAGTTGCTTTCATCCACTTCTATAAATTTGTTCATCATTTCTCCTGTAAAATTAAAAATCAACCTATTATAGAACATTATTGCTATTTTGGGTATTGAGGGCTTGAATCTCCTCAATGTTTTTAAAATATATAATTGGTTAATGGATAGATTTCCATTTGGTCCTTATGGGCAGAAATCTTGGTGTTCAGATAACTTTGCTTCATTTTTTCTAAAAGGTGCGCCAATGTCAGCCTGTATGGATTTATCTTTTAGTAATGAGAAATTTGTATTAAAGAGTTGGTTAAAAATTACCCGATAAGTATTTACTGGGGAGATTGAAGGATAAAGCTCGGAGGTTCCGTATGGCATATAAATGGCAAAAAGGATAAGGAAACGATTTTCGTTGTCAAGCATAGATCCATGGTCACCTTGGATGATAATCACAGGTGGGACTTCAGACTGTTTGATGATATTGGTTAGCAAAGGTTTCATAGCACTGTTGATGAATTGGATGTTTCGAATGTATCCCTGGCTGCCACGGAGCGGGGAAGAAATAGATCCATCGGGGGAAAAAATATACGGATCGTGTGGAACAGTAATATGGTAATAAACATATTTTGGTCCGGGTATTGTGGGGATTTTTTCGAGATAACTGAGTGAATATTGCACTTGTTCATAATGAAGCCCATTTAGAATATATCCATTGAACAATTCATCAAAATCAATAAAATCGGTTAGAAGTCGGAGGGCAGTACTCTGAACGAATATCTTTTCAAAGGGTGATAGATAGGGTCTGAGAAACTCTGGTTTGTCTTGTTTCACTAAGAGATCGGCGTACTTGGTATGCTCTGACCAATAGTATCCATTTTCTGTGGTGATAAACTGATAGCCCAAATTTCTAAGTTCATTATGAACTAAATTGTTTGATAATGCTGAATAAATGGCAGTATCATCCCTATCGTGAATGTTTTTATCAGGAAAAATCCTCCAGAGGTAATCTAAATTAAGCGTTGAAGTGAGGGATAAGGCAGTTCGGGAATAATTGCTTTTACTGCAATCAGCGACATAAAAACCTTGCCCCTTTAAAAAATTTATAAAATCCGAATTGTCAAAACCTAGCTGAGCTAAATAATCTTGTCTGCTGTAAGCATCTACAATGATATGGTAAATATCAGGCAATTCCTCATTGTCATAGGTTGGGGACAGTTCAATATCAACTGGTAAGTAGGGTTTTTGTTCCTGGACGATTAATTTTCCGATCTGAAATGAGGGTAAAAGCAGGAGCGCCACACAGATCCCTGTAATGGCGATTGAATCAAATATATTTATTTTTTCATAAACCTTTAAAAAAATATAAGATATTAGCAAGAAGGAAAGGATAAGATATAGGTGATTTAGTCTCCCTTGAGATTGGAACCATTGGTTTCGTTCAATTAGAGTGCTGTAGGTTCGTCCATAATTTAAAAATAGAAAAACGGAAAATGTACCTACAGCTCCAGCCTTGAGCTTGTCTTTGAAGATAAATAATAATCCATAATATATTCCCAGGCTGACTAAAATAGAAAAAACGATTGGTCTCAAAACCACCCCGGGTTTTACTTGCTGGTAATTTTCTGCCCAAAGCGAGATTGTGGGGTAAATCGCCATGATAAAAATATAATATGGGAAGAAAGAATCTTTCTTTTGAGTCATAAAGAAATAGCCTATATCAATTTCTCTGTGTTCTTAAAGGGAATTAGATGTAGTGCTGGAGGGGTTATCTCTGCGTTTGAATAAGTATAAGCGGCGCAGTGTATGATTGATCTCTTTGATTTTTATAAGCTCATAATAATTTTGGAAAGCGTGTTCAAATCCATCTTGATGGTAGTTGTTAAAAATATCCTCTCGCGTGGCTAATAATTTTTGGACTTGGGAATCTTGTTTAGGGACGAATTCGATAATTAGCCAAGGTGCAAGATTGCTAAACATCGACGCAACCATTTCCAGTGGTGTATTATTGGTAATCGCCAAATGATGGATGAGTGCGAGCGCCATAATTAAATCTGGTTTAGGACGGTCATAGAGGCTATCGCGTTCTTGATTTTCCCATCCTAACCCAGGGCTGGGATTCGTTAAATCTAGCAGGAGCGGTAAAAGGTTGTTTTCTTTTTCTGATTTTAGCTGTAAATAATTTTTTTCAACCGCGCCGGGGTCAATGTCGAATGCAATTGTGGTGGCGCCAAGCTGTTGAGCAATTCTACTGAATAGTCCAGTATTTGCGCCTAAATCCCACACGTAATCTGGAGATATTTCGTCAATAAATTCTTTTATCAAACCGTGTTTGTGGAGATGTGCTTCCCTTGAATAATTTGTATCCTGGTAATATTCACCCCATTCAGTTCCTCCGGGAACCCAAA
>JARROY010000282.1:0-3715 GCA_037383445.1 Anaerolineales bacterium
CAAGCGCCAGCCGGACGCCTCACTGGAAATCCAGCGGGTGGATGTTCGGGAACATTTCTTGTCCCAGCGTATAGTTGACAAGACTTTCGGCTTTAAGGCCTTGGATCAGGGGCCACACGACTCTCCAATGGATGGGTGTGACCAGATGCACCCAGTAGGCTGAAAGGCGTGGTGCAGACACCGGGGCAGGGATCAGCAAGCGTTTTAAATCGCGTACCTCGGCGTATTCCTTCAGCATATCTGCATATCTCAGCCGGGTTGGGCCGCCAATCTCGATGACTCTCCTGCGGCTCTCAGGGACATCCAGCGCCGCGACCAGGTAATCGAGGGTATTCCGGATTGAAATCGGCTGGGCCAGAGTGTAGAACCAGCGCGGGCAGATCATCACCGGCTCGCGTTCGGAAAGGTAGCGGACCATCTCAAACAGGGCACTGCCCGATCCAACGATCATGCCGGAACGGAACTCGGTAGTCGGGATGCTCCCGCTGCGCAGGATTTCACCGGTATCCAGACGAGAGCGCAGGTAAGGGGAGAGTTTCTCGTCGGGGTTTGCCAGTTCCCCAAGGTAAATGATGCGTTCGACGTTGGCATTTTCGGCTGCCTCGATAAAATTTCTGGCAGCTGTCTGGTCCCTCTCGGGATTCACCTTGCCGCCTTGTACGCCGTGAATCAGGTAATAGGCAGTGGAGATATTTTCCAATGCAGCAGGCAAAGTTGCCGGGTCGAGCACATCAGCCTCGACGACTTCAACCTGGTTCTGCCATTCATGCCCGCGAAAGCGGGACTTATCTCGTACCAGGCAGCGTACGCTGTAACCCGACTCCAGCAGGCGCGGCACAAGGCGCCCGCCGACATAGCCCGTCGCTCCGGTTACCAGGATGGGTTTTTGTGATTTCTTAGAATTTTTCGAATTCACTTTTTTCTCATCTGCAATGTGTCTTGGTCAAAATTCATCCAATTCTAATAGAGAATCCCGGATAAGGGTAGAATTCTCAAAAGACTGACGCTTGGCTTTATCTTTGTATGTTTTGGGATTAATTCCTATCCCGCTTAATTAATTATGATTCCCGAATTACCGCCAGCCCGATCCAATCCTCGATGATCATTTGTTCGATGACCTGCAGACCGTGTTTCCCTAGAGCGGCTTGCATCTCTGCCAGCTTTTCTTCTAAAATACCGGAGAGGAGCAGTACGCCGTCGGGAGCCAGTAAATCTCCCAACCCTTCGTCCAGCAGGCGGATGAGGATATGGGTGAGGATATTAGCAATCACGACCGGTGCCTGGCTGACTGGGAATAACCCCTGGCGCACATCTGTCACGGAGCCAGCTTCAAATAGCAAGTTTTCTGTCACGGCGTTGTCGGCCGCCGTCTGGCGGGCAATCTCCACCGCGGCTGGGTCGATATCCACCCCATAGGCGGATGCAGCTCCGAGTTTGCGCCCGGCGATCGCCAGGATGCCAGAACCGCAGCCGATATCCAGCAGGGTATCGCCGGGCTTTAGGTGTTTTTCCAGCAGCAGGAGGCTGAGCTGGGTGGTGGGGTGGGTGCCCGTGCCGAAGGCCATCCCGGGGTCAATGCGCAGCGGGATGCGCTGGGTGTCTGGGGTTTCTACCCAGGCCGGCAGCACCAGCAGCTTGTCCCCAATCTCAATCGGGTGATAATGCTGCTTCCAAGCCTGCATCCAGTTCTGCTCCTCAATCAGCGTGAAGGTTGGTGCTGGGAGGTCCTGGATGCGACCCAGAAAGTAAAGGGCTTCTTCTAGTTTCTGCCGGGTGTCTTCTAGCTGTGCATTGACCGGCAGATAGGCGCATACCCGCATTGGACCGATCGGCTCGCCATATTCATCCGCGCTGGACTGGATGGCCGTGCTGGAAACGGCCACACCTCCGGGTGCGTAGCGGGCCAGTACCTCGGCCACCGCCTCGGCAAGTTCACCGCTGACCACCAGAGATACTTCCAACCAGGATTGTTTTGCCATGGGCTTATTATAAATGAAGAAAGGAAGCCGCTGCACATGGGCTGGGTTAGAGTCAAGCACCCGAGTGCTTAAGGGGAAACACTTACCTGTTTGGATTCAGCTCTGAGATTCAGGATAATCAGGGTATGGATAAGCAAAAGATTTTGTTGATGGTCTGGCTGGTGGGAATATTGGTACCGTTGCATTGGTTGGAGCGGTTTGTCTCCAACCTTCGACAGGTCTATTGGATGCTGACCGGCTCGGAACCTGTGCATGTGATCGGGCACCTGATTTTGTTTAGCGGGTTGGTGATCTTAATTCTGCAGGTCTTTCAACTTCCGTTCAATACGCGCACTGCAATCTGGTTGATTCTGCTGGTTCTGGTGATGGGTCTGGGGCAGGAATATTTCCAACTCCAGGTTAAGGGGCGCGCCTTTGGCTGGCCAGAGGTCTTTGACCTGAGTGTCGATCTGACTGCTGGGGCCGTCGGCTGGGCAGTTTACCAGTATTATCAACGCAACGTCCGCTATTTGCAGATGATTTATTTTATGCTGCTATTTAAAAAGTAAACAAGCTAGAGGTCTCAAGAAATACAATCATCTGCCAGAGAACCAGGTGCTGAACTTTGCAGGTTTTCTAAACATACTTGAAACCTAAACTCAGACTAAAAATTATGGTTTGTTTTCTTTCGTACAGATTGTTTCTGATTAATTTGTCTTTATCATCGGTTGGGGGAAATGAACGAGAACCCAGTCATCATCTAGGAAACTGTGATATTAACCTGTTTTTAACCTTATAATATTGATTTCTATCTATGAATATGTTAAAATTGTATCAATGTATCATTGTAGTATTGTATAAATGTAGCATTGTACAATGTGAATAAGGAGAGATATGAACTCGGTAGAAGTCAGCCATGTTGCGAAATCTTTCGGCAAAAATCAGGCCGTCAGGGATGTTTCCTTTGCGGTGAAGCCGGGAGAGATTTTTGGTTTGTTGGGTCCCAATGGGGCCGGAAAAACCACCACCATCCGCATGCTGCTGGATATTTTTAAGCCGGATAAGGGGGAGATCGCCGTGCTCGGTGGGGAGATCACCGAAGAAAAAAAGAACCGGATTGGTTATATGCCAGAAGAGCGCGGCATGTACCAGGATATCCCACTGGAAAGGTGTCTGGTGTATTTTGGCCGGCTGAAAGGACTGCCCACCCAGGAGATTAATCAGCGGCTGGAAGGCTGGCTGGACAAGTTCGACCTGAGCGCTCACCGGCGTAAGAAGGTAAAGGAACTCAGCAAGGGGATGCAGCAAAAAGCCCAGATCATTGCGACCTTACTGCACGAACCGGAATTGATCATCATTGACGAACCTTTTACTGCCCTTGACCCGGTCAATACCCAAATGATCAAGGACCTGCTGTTGAGCGAGCGCGATAAAGGCCGGACGATCTTGATGAGCACTCACCAGATGCACCAGGTAGAGGAAATGTGCGACCGCATCTTACTGGTCAATAAAGGGCGCGATGTGCTGTACGGCAAATTAAATGACATCCGCGGCCAGTATGCCAGCCACGCAGTTTACGTGCGTTCACCCCAGGTGATTCCACCGGTCAGTGGTGTGCTCTCGCGTGAACAAGATAATGGAGCCCTGCTTCTGCGCCTGGATGACGAAACCACCCCTCAAGATGTACTGATGAACCTGGTAAGCCAAGGCGTTCAGCTGGAGCAGTTTGAAATTGCTGCCCCAGATTTGGACGAAAT
>JARROY010000283.1:0-3713 GCA_037383445.1 Anaerolineales bacterium
TCCCGTCAGCCAGACCGAGCTCTCCTGCATCCAGCCCAGCCACCAAACCAGCACCGCTGACATTGCTGCCGCTGAAACCACGGATTTTACGGTCCCTTTGAGGATATAGCCACCTTCAAGGCCATTCAAACGCTGGCGCATCAACCATAGCAGCACGCCTACCTCAAGTGTGGTTGCCAGGGTGTTCGCCAGAGCCAAACCGCCATGCGGCATCCAGCCAAGTCGGGTGAACACTCCCGGTAACGTCAGACTGAAGACCACATTCAGACCCATGGCAGCGGCACCTACCAACACAGGTGTGCGGGTATCCTGCATAGCATAGAAGGCGCGCACCACAATCTCTAAGAGCGAATGGCTGACCAGCCCCAAAGAAAACCATAACAATGCCCAGGCAGTCAGGGCAACCGAACGGTCATCAAATTCGCCGCGCTGGAACAGCAGCGAAACCAGCGGCGCCCGCAGCAAGATCAAACCCAAAGCGGCAGGCAATGATAGGAACAAAATACTCCTCAGGGTAGATGCCAGGGAATGACGCAGTTCACCGCGCTCGCCTTTTGCAACCTGTGTTGAAAATGTTGGAAATGCTGCAATAGAAATTGCTTGAGCGATGACGACCTGCGGCATGGTCATCACCATATAGGCATTTTTAAAAGCTGTTAGGCTGCCCACTGGCATCCCGGAGGTCATGTTAATACTGACCAGGAAATTAAGCTGGACAACCGCCGCTCCGAACAAACGCGGCAGCATCAACCGCCCCACCTGGCGGACAGCTGGGTTACGGATTCCAAACCGCGGTGTATATTTAAACGCCGGCAGCTTGCGTAAACCAGGAATTTGGATCGCCAGATGCAGAATAGTACCCAAAATCGTCCCCCAGGCCAGCCCATAGATCCCCATCTTAGGCACAAAAAAGACCAAACCAAGAATGATCCCAACCCAATACATCGTGGAGGATAAACTTGGCAGGATAAAGGATTGGTTTGCTTGCAGCACTCCGGTAATTAATCCGCTCAGGCCGAGTAAAATTGGGGAGACCAGCAATATCCTCAGCAGTTCTGCGGTCAATTCCTGCTGGTGAGTTACTGCTTCCGGAGCCAAGAAAATCTTTACCACCGGAAGGGCGAAAACATACACCAAAGCTCCTACCACCACCATGACCAGGACGATCAAATTTGCAATCGAGGAAGTCAGCAGCCATCCCCCTTCCGGATCGTCTTTGGCGAGAAATTCCGTCAACGTTGGGATAAATGCTGAGGCCAGCGCCCCGCCCGCTGCCAGGGCAAAGATCATATCCGGGACGCCCATAGCAGCATAGTAAGCATCGATGATCCCCTTGGTACCGAAAATATCCGCTATCAGAATTTGGCGGGCTAATCCGGCCAAATTGCTGAGGATAAAGCCTGCCATCACAATCCCGGCTGCGCGGGCAATCTGCTGATTGGCGGTGTTGCCAGGGGACGAGGCTGGTTCTGGAGAGGGATGTTCGGTTTCCACCTCGAAATTATAAGGTGATTCCTCCATGGATACTAGATTAATGGCATAATCAGGGTAATCTGTCGATCCAATCCTAAGGAGATCAAAATGACACATCGCTGTGAATGGGCCGGGAGTGATCCCCTCTATATCCAGTACCATGATCAGGATTGGGGTGTGCCAGTCCATGATGACCGCACATTATTTGAATTCCTTGTTCTCGAAGGAGCGCAAGCAGGACTGAGCTGGATCACCATTCTGCGCAGGCGGGAGAACTACCGGCAGGCTTTCGATAACTTTGATCCACAAAAGGTCGCCCGATACAATCCTGCTAAGATCGAGCGCTTACTGCAAGATCCAGGAATTATCCGCAATAAATTAAAAGTAAACTCAGCTGTCCAAAACGCTCAAGCATTTCTACGCATCCAGGAAGAATTCGGCAGTTTCAATCAATATATATGGGAATTTGTCGATCACCGGCCTATCATCAACACATGGACGCAGATGAACCAAATCCCTGCCTCCACCCCGCTCTCTGAAACCATCAGTAAGGATCTAAAACAGCGCGGCTTTAATTTTGTCGGGCCGACCATTGTATACGCCCATATGCAGGCCACCGGGATGGTCAACGACCATGTGGTTTCTTGCTTCCGGTATAAACAGATAAATGAAATGGAAGAAAATTAAACTTACGAAGGAGATTTTAAACACCGAGAGCCGGTACGCCATTCCGGCTCTCAATAAGGAGGAGAAGAAGAGTTATCGCCCTTTACGATTTAAGTGTATCCCAACATTGTATTTAATACTTGACGCTTAACCTACGATTACCCTACGACAGAGATACAATACCTTAACAGTTTGGTTAATATTTATTAATCAATGGTGATAATGACAGGAAAAAGATCATGAGCAGTGAAAAAGACCTTTCTCTGAAGATCAATTTATCCAAATACCCAAGTTTGGGGTCATTGTGTGCTGCCAGCACCGACCTGGGACTGGCTTATTTTTCCTACGGCTTGAGCCAAGGCGAGTACCTCGAAAACATCGCTCAGATCCTGGGAATCCAGCATCTGGGCCATGTTCATTTCTCCCCAAAAAACAGCCTGGCAGCCGTTGCTTTAGAACAGGTTCAGGAATATCTATCTGGGAATCGGCAGCAGTTCACTGTCCCGATCAACTGGCAGCTTTTTACACAATTCCGGACGATCGTTTACCAGGCCGTGATTGCCATACCCTACGGGCAAACCCGCGCCTACTCCCAGATTGCCGCTCAGATAGGCCGTCCAAAAGCTGCCCGGGCTGTGGGCGGTGCGAACGCTTCCAACCCGATTCCAATCATCATCCCATGCCACCGTCTGATAGGTGCGGATGGATCTCTACGAGGCTATGGCGGCGTGGGAGGAATACAGACAAAACGATGGCTGCTTGATCTTGAAAAGCAACACCTTGGGAACTGAAAACCACTATCTAAGAAACACATTAATTCGCACTGCCGACCCCGAAAACAATCTGTCGACCCACCTATTTGCGGTATACTTTCTCATTAATCATCCCTCTGTAAGGAGAACTCCCATGCAGACCAGAACCAAACTTCTCTCGATCTTGACAGTATTGCTCCTCAGCATTCTTGCGTGCACTCAATTCAACCTGGGATCAAATTCCACGGAAGAACCCACCGAAGTCCGTAAACCAACCCCGACGGCAATTGTTGAAGGCAGTTACAAACCAGATGATGCCGATGAAAACGAGCCAATCCTGGTTACCGGCACTATTCCGTTTACTTCCCCATTTTTCATCGACTTTATTTCTGAACCATTCATCATGCTGGAAGATCAGGCTGGATTTGTCGCACGTGATAAACATTTTGAATTTGCACTTGCCGGGCAAACCATTGGACCAGTTTGGCAGATTGACGACCAAACCATGGAATTCTCCCTCTCACTGCCCTCTGTTCCGCAAGCCACCCTGCTGGATGTGGATAACGATGGATCGCAAGATAAAGGGGTGATGATCTTCCAGGTGGCGTTATGGTCCAATACCTGGGACGGTCCTTTTTTGGAGGAACGTGAAGGCACCGGCTGGTCTAATGCATATACGTCTGCGCTGACAGATCCCGAACGTGATGGTGAAATTTACGGAGGCACCCTGCTGGTATGGGCGCCAGACGACCAGCAGAGCTTCCCGACCGGCTTTGGCAGCGACAATATGCTCTTCACAGAAGACGACCCGGTTCAATCAAT
>JARROY010000284.1:0-3706 GCA_037383445.1 Anaerolineales bacterium
CGCGGCCTTTTTTTCGCAATAATGTAAGGACGCACGGCCGTACCTCCCTGCCTATTTCCTTTTTTATTGAATTTTAATGAGACCAAAAGACAACATCCTTGCCGCCTAATCTCGGTGTCAGCAAACTGTAAGGAGATTATCACGTAAACCCAAAAGATTTGAGAGTACAAATGGATAAGATAGGATCGGAAGTGGTCTTGGAGGAATTACTGTATAATACTCCTGGTTGTTATAAATCGCACAAATGCATACCAATATGACAGATTGGAGAAATTTCCTATGACAGCTCAATTGAATGCGCCAGAAGACCATCCCTTGAACCCGGTACCGGTCGCCGTGGTGGTAGGCGCATCCAGTGGGATAGGCGCAGCGTTGGCCCAAAAGCTGGTAAGTGAGGGATTTAAAGTAGCATTGCTGGCTCGCCGCAAGGACCGCCTCGATGAGCTTTGCAGCCTAATTAATCAGTCAGCTGGAGAAGAGCGGGCGATCGCCTACCAGCACGATGTCACGGATTATTCATCTGTCCCACCTTTATTTCAACAACTCCTGCAGGAGCTGCAAACCATTGATGTTTTTATATACAACAGCGGGGTGAGCTATCCCGTTGGTATATCCGAATTTGATTTTGAAAAAGACCGTTCGACAGTCGCGGTAAATTTGCTGGGAGCGATGGCCTGGTTGGGTCAGGCTGCCGTCTTGTTTGAACGAATGGGCTCCGGGCATCTGGTAGGAGTCTCTTCGGTGGCCGGGGATCGCGGTCGAGTGCTCAACCCACCACTGCATGCCTCCAAAGCCGGCCTAAGCGCTTATCTAGAATCGCTGCGCAACCGCTTATCCCGGAAGGGTGTGCATGTCCTGACGGTTAAGCCCGGATATGTGCAAACCGAACTGCTCGGTGGTGATAAAACCGCCTTCCCGCCCAGTTCTCCTGAGGATGTTGCCGAGGATATCTGGAAAGCTATCCGCCGCCGGAAGCAGGTTTTATATTCACCTTGGTGGTGGCGGTGGATTTTGTTGGTCGTCGAGCATCTTCCCTCGTTTATCTTTAGAAGGATGTCTTTCTGATGGCCAAAAAAATCCTTCCGAACGACCGTCTTTTCCAGCTTGAGAATTTTGGCCACTCGATTAAAAGACCTGTATATCTGTACCGCCCGACCCAAGTTGAGCAGGTTGCCGAATTGTTTGAACTGGCGAACAAATCTGGCGTAAAAATTGGTTTGCGCGGTGCGGGTCGAAGCTATGGCGATGCTGCCCTGACGGGCGGTGGGATCGTACTCGATTTCCAGCGCATGAACCGCATTTTGGAATGGAACCCTGAAACCGGGATCATCACGGTTGAGCCCGGTGTGACCATCGAAGATCTGTGGCGCCACATTCTTGAAGATGGCTGGTGGTCTCCGGTGATGCCCGGCACCATGTTCCCCACCATTGGGGGGTGCTTGGGAGCCAATATCCATGGTAAAAACAATTGGAAAGCAGGCACATTGGGTGAACATGTGCTTTCCTTCAGCGCCTTGCTGCCGAATGGAGAGCATAAAACATGTACCCCCAAACGCAATAAAGAACTGTTTTATTCGATTATCAGCGGGATGGGTTTGCTGGGAGTTTTTACCTCGATTACTTTGCAGATGAAAAAAATCTATTCCGGCAACCTCGAAGTCAGTGCCTGGGCAGAACCAAACTTGCAAAGGATGCTGCAAGCGACGGATCAGCATAAGGAAGAAGATTATATCGTCGGGTGGGTGGATACCACCGTTCGAGGCCGGGCGCTTGGGCGAGGCCAAATGCACAGTGCCCGCTACCTGGCTGAAGGCGAAGACCCCCACCCTGCTTTTTCGCTCAATCCTACCAACCAGGATCTTCCAGATACGATCATGGGGGTTGTGCCGAAATCAATCGTATGGCGGATTTTGAACCTGGGATTGAACAACCTGGGTGCTTGGTGCGGCAATTCTGCCAAATATTTGCTCAACCGCACGATAGGCAACCATAAGCAGTACCTGCAGTCTTTGGTGGCGTTCACCTTCCTGTTAGATTATGTGCCCAACTGGGAAAGAGCTTACGGGCGGGGCGGGTTGATCCAATATCAGAGTTTTATCCCAGGGAAATATGCCAATGAAACCTTCCGGGAAATTTTAGTACTCTCACAGCGGGTAGGTTTGCCCCCATATCTGGGCGTATTGAAGCGGCACCGCCCAGATGGTTTCTTGTTCAGCCATGCCGTCGATGGTTTCTCTCTGGCGCTAGATTTCAAAGTGCCTAACCGCAGGCGGGAAAAATTGGTCCGTCTGGCCACCGATCTGAACCAGATTGTCTTGGATGGCAATGGGCGCTTCTATTTTGCAAAAGACAGCACCCTCACGCCGGATGCCGTACAGGCATTTTTAGGGGAGGAAACGGTTAATAAATTCAGGTCGCTGAAGAATAAAGTAGACCCACAGCATCTTCTGCAAACCGATCTCTACCGCCGCTGTTTTGGCAAGTAATCTCTAATACTCCCCGATCAGATTTTGTCAGTTGCCGCGATGCCGTCAGGTATGGTAGCATTGGAACCTATGGACAAAGAATTCCTCAAGTACAGCTTGGCCATCTTTGATATTGATGGAACCCTCACCGAGATAAAACCCGAGATAAAGCAAAAGCAGCCGCGCCTGGTAACCCCCAACCATCTAGGAGAACAGCAGCCGATTTCAGGGGTGGTTGAGAAACTAGCTGAGATCAAAGCCAATCGGATCAAGCTTGCTTTGGCAACCAACCGCGGCGGAGTGGCCTTTGGCTACACAACTCTGGAGCAGGCTCAAGCGCTGGCTCAGGAAGCAGCTGATTTGTGCCAGATTCCCGATGCCCGCATTTACCTCTGTCCGTACCATGCCAAAGCGCGCGGACCACGCGCCGTGTATAAATTTGCCCAAGACGCAGATTGTCGTAAACCTAACCCCGGGATGCTGCTGCAAGCTGTGGCGGATTTTCATATAACCCCTCAGCACTCCTTTTTTGTGGGAGACAAAGATTCCGATCACCAGGCTGCCGAAAATGCGGGGATGGATTTCTTTTGGGCGGACGATTTCTTTCGTTAAACTCTGCTGTTAGTTTCACATTACATTTGAAATATGTTATAAAAATAAGCAGGCTCAATCCTAAAAAAGTCTCAGGAGGCTGAAATGTTTTGGATTGTCATTTTCCTCACGATTCTCTCAAACGTTTTTTACCACATCATTCAAAAGGTCACACCTCAGCAGGCCAACCCGGTCCTTTCTCTGGCGATCAGCTATTTGATCGCAGGATTGATCTGCTTTGCTTTACTACCGGTATTTCCAATGAGGGAAGGGTTGAGTGAGGCGCTTAAGCAGCTAAACTGGACGACCGTCGCTTTAGCGTTTACTCTGGTGGGGTTGGAGATTGGCTTCCTGCTGGCTTACAGGGCAGGTTGGACGATCAGCCTTGCCGGGCTGTTTTCCAACGCGACCGTTTCCGTCCTGCTGCTGCCCGTGGGATATATTCTTTTTAAAGACCGGCTTTCTGGCACCAATATGGTTGGCGTGCTGGTAGCGATCGTCGGATTGGTGCTGATGAATTGGGGGAAGTGAAGAAAACTGGTCTAAACCTTAGGAAAATTAAAAAAGGTGGATGAGATCATCATCCACCTTTTGTGTTGTATTTGGTGTTGGTTTAAACCACTGCTTCCTTGGCGCGTTTGGCTTCCCTG
>JARROY010000285.1:0-3695 GCA_037383445.1 Anaerolineales bacterium
AACACCTTCACGCGAACCGGGTACACCTTCGCGGGCTGGGACACCGTCGGTGTCGGTGGCGGGACAGCGTATGCAGATGGCGCTATCTATGACTTCGCCGCGGATGTCACCCTGTATGCACAGTGGACCATTCAAGCAAGCGATCACGAAGTTATCGTGCACTACTCACCGTAATCAACCATGTCGAATTCTAAATCCCATTCCCTCGTTTTTCTGATTTTTATCTTGCTGCTCTCCAGCCTCCTTTCAAGCTGCCAGGTTGGGAGAACAACCTACGCCGCCCAGCTACAGCCAACCTGTACTCCTCAGACCATCTTGATCACGCCCAATCCGGAAGCCACAAAAAGAGCCTATGCACCACCACTTACCCAAACACCAACCAGCGATGCACCTCTTTTCCCTACAGCCACTCCCAGAATCGAAGTCGTCCATAACACCCCGAATTCAACTGAGAATCAAACCACTGGATCGGGATTACAAAATCCCAGCGTTAGTCAAATACAGCAACCAAAAAATCAGGTTAATATCTTGCTGTTGGGTTCAGACCAACGCCCCTACGAAGGCGGTTTCCGAACAGTTGATTTTGCTTGTGACCATCAATTTAGATCAGCAGACCATTCATATGACCTCGTTCCCGCGTGATCTTTACGTCACCTTACCTGGATTTTATAACGACAGGATCAATTCAGCTCAATTCCGGGGCGGCTTTAATTTGATGGCCAGCACATTTGAATATAATTTTGGTTTCCGACCAGATTACTACGGTATGATCAATTTTTGGGGATTCCAGAACTTGATAGACACCTTAGGTGGAATCAATGTGGAAGTCGCCCAAACCTTAACTGACCACCGTTCCGGCTACGGCGATTTCACTGTCTACCCGGGAACCGTTCATATGGATGGCGAAACCGCGTTATGGTATGTTCGGTCACGTTATTCTTCCAGCGATTTCGACCGTACACGCCGACAACAAGAAGTGGTTTATGGATTAATCAAACGATTAATCAGCTTCGACTTGGTGACAAAATTTCCCAAACTGTACGGGCAGTTTCAGGATATTATCGAAACCAACCTCCCGCTCAGTGAAATCAAGCCGCTGCTTCCAATTGCAGATAATCTTTTTAGAAATGAAATCAGCCGTTACGCGGTGGGACCTAGTTATGTTAGCAATTGGGTCACCCCTGGTGGTGCACAGGTTCTCTTACCAAACATTCCTGCCATCCAGACATTGCTAAAAGAAGCCCTGAATGCCGAATGAAGCGTCGCTTCTCCTTCCCATTCCTCATACTCTCACTTCTCCTGGTAGCATCCGCAGGTTGTAACCTTAATTCTAATCGTTCTGCCACACCAAGCGTAGAATTTTCCCGGCCGGTAAATCTCTTCGGCACCCCAGATCCGAATTTGGTGACTATTGGACCAACTGTCACTGTTACCCAAACATCTACTCCGTTCCCAACCCCAACCGCGGTAAATTGGCCTCCTCCATATTTCGGAACACCCGGTCCCCCACTCATCACACCTCAACCTCCTCCCGCTCCGGTGATTCACAACCCAGAGGATTTTAATGTCTTGCTATTGGGCTCTGATAGGCGGGATATAACCTTTGCCACCGATGTCATGCTGCTGGTTAATTTCCAACCCAAATACAACTCGGTTTCCTTGATCTCAATTCCGAGGACTCTGGTTGTTTACATCCCGGGCTGGGAGATGGAAAAAGTCAACAAAGCCTATCAACACGGCGAAGAAAGCTACTACCCAGGTTTGGGTCCAGCTCTAGTTAAAGATACTATGTTGTATAACTTTGGGGTTGAAATCGACCGTTATATGCTGGTCGATTTTAACCAATTTGAAGAAATCATCAATACTCTAGGCGGAATAGATGTTCCGGTGGCTTGCCCTTATACAGATTACCATCTAATATCTCCAAATCTGGATCCCGAAAAAGAGAAAAGTTGGGCTTTATATACCGTGCCTGCTGGAATGATCGAGATGGATGGGGACTTAGCGCTTTGGTATGCACGTTCCCGGCTCAAGTCTAATGATTTTGACCGCAACCGCCGGCAACAGGAACTTATCCGTGCCATCTACAGCCAAGCGCTCCAGCTGGAAATGATCAAATACATTCCAACCCTTTACAGCCAGTTATCCGAATCGGTGATAACAGACTTCACCTTATATGACGCACTTAGATTGGCACCCAAGCTGACCGATCTGGGATCGGTCAATATCCGAAGCTACTACCTGGATCAGAGGATTCTCACCCGTTGGACGAATCCGTATGGCCAGGTGATGCATGTCCCAAATCTGCAGGCAATGTATACATTGTTTGCCGAAGCGCTTGGTCCACCCAAGGAAGAAGTCGTTGAGGATTTGGTAGTCGAAATTTGGAATGGTACAACGATCAATGGCTTGGACAGCCTGGCATCAGAACGATTGAACTACGCTGGATTTCGCTCAAATATTGGAAGTGCAGATAACACGAACCATTCCCAGACCTTATTGTACGATTTCACTGAACAAGGTTCACCAGAACAAGCTCAGGAACTGCTCAATTTATTCAACCTTGGATCTGAAAATTTTGCTGCAGTCCCGACTAAAGACAGCCCCTACGATTTTCTCTTAATCCTTGGGACCGACTTTGATCCTTGCTTTAATCCTAAGGCGATTGACCGTTAGAGAAGACTTCATCACCTCATATTTCGTGAGATAAATTCATTCCATATTCACTTGCAGAAATAAATCAATCAGAGTATATTCAGGGTATAATTGGCTATACGAAATCTAGTTTTATTAGTGAAAGGTGGACCGGATGTCAGCTGAAAGCAAACCCGCTACAATTATCAACTCTCAAACACCGCTTTCTTTAGCGATTAATAGCTGGGAACTGTATCTGGAGGATCAGGGCAGTTCTATTCATACCATCAAGGCATTTATCGGAGACCTAAACCTGTTGGCGTCCTATCTCCCACCAGACCAGAAAATCGGCTCGATCAACACTCGGGAATTGAACAACTTCCTCGATTGGATGCAAAATAAACGCGGAGTTCCCTGCAGTCCAAAAACTCTTTCCCGCCGGATCACATCGCTGAAATCCTTTTTCCGCTGGTTAGCCCAATATGGTGCGATTCTGGTAAATCCAGCAGAGAAGGTCGTACAGAAATCCGTTCGAAGTCCGCTCCCCTCTGTGATGTACCCTGATGAAATGCTGGCCGCCCTGGAAGCAGCGGATCGCTATCGTCGAAGAGAAAAGCCAGATGCCCGATACTATGTACTGCTCAAGCTGCTTCTCGATACCGGCATCAAAAAAGGTGAGCTACTTTCCCTGACCACCAATCACATCGATTTGGATGCTCCCGGAGGTCCGATCTTGTTCGTGCGCTATTCGAACCCTAAATATCGCTATAAAGAGCGCAAAATTGAGATCACCCAAGAATGGTTGGAGGCTTATCAAGAATATGGTGGCCAATACGATCTAAGTGAAAAACTGTTCCCCTGGTCGCAGCGGCGGTTAGAATATTTATTAGAAGACATTGGAGAGGAAATTGGGCTGGAAGATCAACTGTCCTTTTTGATGTGCCGCTGGACGTGCGCCCTCAACGATCTGACCAATGGGATTGAACCCAACAAAATCCGTCAAAAACTAGGGATATCTGATATTCAATGGCGAGAAGTGCGTCTTAAATTACGCAAACTAG
>JARROY010000286.1:0-6729 GCA_037383445.1 Anaerolineales bacterium
GCAGTTTGTCGTGCTGGGTGCACAAGGACTGCCCGAAAGCCCAAATTTGACAGTGCTGGATAGCGCGGAATCGCTGCCGGCACTGGCGTTTATGGCCGGGTATATTGCAGCCGTCCAGGCGGAAGAATGGCGCATCGGGATCATCAGCACAACGGATGCGGCCGGGCAAACTTACCGGGATGCCTTCTTGAATGGTGTGCATTATTTTTGCGGTATTTGCAACCCTGAATATCCCCCCTATGAGCCTTATCCGTTATATGCGGAGGTTCCAACCGGGGGCGGGGAGGCAGCTATCCAGCAGGCTGCGGATGATCTGATTGGCCGGGCGGTAGATATGGTGCATATGGCCCCAGCTCTGCAATCCGATTCGATTTACCAGTATCTGGCACAGCGCGGGGTAAGGATTGTGGGTACAGATGCTCCACCTGCGGGATTAGAATCGAATTGGGTTGCGTCTATCATCCCAACCCCAGAAATGGAATTTGCCAGTGTGCTGGACTCAGCTCTAAATGGGCTGTCTCTGGGAAAAATTGCGATCTCTCTTCATGTCAATTACACCGGAATCAGCCCGGCAAGGGTGGCACATTTTGCAGAAATTATTTCAAAATTGGATTCGGGAGAAATCGACCCGGTTGGTCTCGTAGACTAGTTGTTCAACCTTAAATAATTAAAAACTGATTAAATCCTATCTTGTCAGCAAGAAACCTTAATGCTACACTACAGCTATTGGTTGGAAATCCAACCACTATTTTACCCATCTAATTTAAACGGAGGAAGAAAGAATGAGTAAAAAATTGTTAGGTTTACTGGCAATTATGTTGTTGGCGGTCCTTGTGCTCTCTGCATGCGGCGGTACGACTGCAGACAACACAGGCAACACCGGAGACAACACCGGAGCAGGGGAAGAACCTGCCCCAGAAGAGGGGTGTGAAAGCGACACTGTGTTGTGCATCGGTCTGGTCACGGATGTTGGAGAGGTTGATGACAAATCCTTCAACCAATCGGCCTGGGAAGGTGCCCAGCAAGCTGCTGATAAATATGGAGCAGCCAAGATCGATTACATCGAGACCAAAGACACCAAAGACTATGCTGCCAATATGCAGCTGTTCTTAGACCAGAATTTTGATGTGATCGTGACGGTTGGCTTTGGCATGGGTGAGGCGACTGGAATCGCGGCAGCTGATAACCCGGATACCTTCTTCATTGGTGTCGACCAGTTCCAAACCTACCAGTTCGACGATGATGCCTCGAATGATATCCCGAACTACGTCGGTTTGGTCTTCAATGAGGATCATGCAGGCTTTTTGGCTGGCGCATTGGCTGCCTTGCTGAGTGAGACTGGCACCATTGCTGGTGTTTATGGCACCGACTTGGTCCCGCCAGTGGTGGCTTATAAAGAGGGCTATGAAGCAGGCGCAGTTTATATCAACTCGGATATTAACGTGATCTCGACATACCATCCCGGTGGGTTGGATGTAGCCTTCACTGACCCCGAGTGGGGTGGCGCAACGGCTGCTCAAGCAATTGATAATGGTGCGGATGTTGTCTTTGGTGCTGGCGGAAAGACTGGTAACGGAGCGATCATCGAAGCTGCTGGACATGATGGTGTTTACTGTATCGGCGTTGACAGTGACCAATGGGAGACTGTCCCAGAAGCGCACCCCTGCCTGGTTTCCAGTGCAATGAAATTGATCACACCTGGAGTAGTTGGCCTGTTCGATTTATACATGGAAGGCAATACCCCTCTCGGCAATTACTTTGGTGGCGCAGGAATTGCTCCTTTCCACGATTTTGATTCTCAGATTTCTCAGGAGATCAAAGATCAGTTGGATACGATTGCTGCTGGACTGGCAGACGGATCAATCACCACTGGCTACGGTCAGTAGACTCGATTGTTTTGAATGATTAATAAAAAGGAGACACCTTCTTTCAGGTGTCTCCTTTTTTGATGTAACAATTAAGTCTGGATGAGGATGGATACTGCGGTGGATCATTACCCCCATCTGCATAAATCCTGGTAATTGTCAGTGTGGTTGTTTACTTCATTACCAAAGACTGCTAAAATAAATATATTGTGTGATTAATATAACAAATATTTTTTTAGCTCTTGGTGACTTGCTTGCAGCTAACTGTTCAAGCAATTGTCGCTGTTTATTTCCTCAAGAGGTACAAATATATGGGAACTCAAGAAACGGCTTCACCTGACGTTGAAAAGACCAAAGGTTCCTGGCTGGGTGCTTTATGGCGCGGCATTCGGGTGCCCCTGTCCTCAGTTATTTTAGCGATGCTGGTTGGGGCTATCTTACTATTCGTGTCGGGCGCTAACCCGGTTACCGCATATGTAGCCTTGTTCAAAGGATCCTTTGGAGATTTAACCGCAATTGGACGCACCTTAGAAAAAGCCACCCCGCTTCTGTTCAGCGGATTGGCGATCTCGTTTGCCTTTAAGGCGGGCTTGTTTAATATCGGTGCGCAAGGTCAGTTATTACTCGGGGCAATCGTGGCTGCGGGGATTGGGTTTGGGGTGGACGGACTGCCGGTTTATCTTCATATCCCACTGGCAATTTTGGGCGGGGCTGTCGCTGGCGGATTGTTCGCTGCAATTCCGGGTTTTCTCAAGACCACCACCGGCGCTCATGAGGTGATCACGACCATTATGCTCAATTATATTGCGATCAATATCACTGACTTTTTAGCTGACGGCGTTTGGAAGGATACCACTCCAGGGAATATCATTGCCCGAACGCCAAAAATTCTGCCGACCGCGGAGATTCCCAGAGTGGCCGGGCTGCCATTAGGTTTTGTCTTGGCACTTTTAGGTGCTGTTATCGTGTGGTGGGTACTGAATAAAACCACACTTGGGTTTGAAGTACGCACTGCAGGATTGAACCAGCGCGCCGCCAAATATTCCGGCATCAAGGTTGCTTATACAATTGTCCTGACGATGGTGATCAGCGGCATGTTGGCTGGGATCGGTGGGGCGATAGAGACCCAAGGGGTGGTCGGCCGCTTTCAGCCCGGGGTCAATGTTGGCCTGGGCTTTGATGGAATCACCGTGGCCTTATTGGGAAAAACCAGCCCGTTTGGGAATATTTTAGCTGCTTTGCTGATTGGGGCAATGAAAGCCGGCTCCAGCCGGATGCAGTTTGATGCCGGCGTAGCAGCTGAGATCACCAGTGTGATCCAGGCTTTGATGCTGTTCTTCATCGCCGCGGATATGATTGTGCGCTGGATCATCCGCGCTCGCGAGGTTGAAGGCGAAGAAATTTCCCTGACGACAGGCTGGGGCGGGTAGGAAGGAGACCAACGAGATGGAAAATACACAAACGCAATCAAAGTTTGCTGTCACGATACGGAAGAATGCGACGATGATTATCGGTGGCTTCTTTGTACTTGCCGCGATCCTGTACTCTTACCTCCAACATGGAACTACCACCGAAGCAGTACTGGCGGCAGCACTGAGGCAATCTACCCCTCTTGTCTTGGGAGCTTTATGCGGCCTGATTGGTGAGCGCTCCGGGATTATTAATATTGGGATCGAAGGTCAGATGCTGATGGCGGCCTTCCTCAGCTTTCTGGTCGGTGCAACCACCAATAGCATTGTTGTCGGAATTGTTGTAGGCCTCCTTACTGGTGCACTGCTTGGGCTGTTGTTGGCATTCATGTCGATCGCCCTAAAGGTGGACGCTGATACGGTTGGAGTGAATGTCTTCCGAATCCAATACATTAACACGGTAATTGCGGGGGCAATTGGTGGGCTGGCAGGTGCATTCCTGACACTGGAAGCGGTTGGCTCGTTTGAACGTGCCATGACCAACGGCCGCGGCTTTGTTGCCCTGGCAGTGATGATTTTCGGTAAGTGGACGCCGCTGGGTTCTTGGGGCGCGGCACTGCTGTTTGGGCTGGCGACTGCCATGCAAACTCAGCTGCAGTTTGCCGGGACGATCGATATCCCACACCAGTTTATCGGTATGATCCCTTACCTGCTGACGATTGCCGTGCTGGCCGGTTTTGTTGGGCGCTCTCGACCGCCTGCGGCTGAGGGTAAACCCTACGAGAAGGAAGGCTAAAGGAGGCAGCGACGATGAGTGAATATGTTTTAGAGGTCCGAAATATCACCAAACGCTTTCCTGGAGTGCTGGCAAATGACCACATTTCGTTTGGACTTAAGAAGGGAGAGATCCATGCCTTTTTGGGCGAGAACGGTGCGGGAAAATCGACCCTGATGAATGTCATTTACGGCTTATATGACCCGGATGAAGGCCAGATCTTCTTGAACGGTGAGGAAGTCAAAATTGAAAACCCGCATGATGCGATTGCCCGCGGAATCGGGATGGTGCACCAGCACTTTATGCTGGTACCGGTCTTTACAGCCTTAGAGAATATCGTGCTTGGTCACGAAACGACCATAGGTCCAACATTGGATTTGAGAAGCGCTCGCGAAGAAGTGCTAAAAATCTCGGAGCAGTATGGACTGCCGATCGAACCCGATATGGTAATCGAGGATATGCCGGTGGGTCTGCAACAGCGGGTCGAGATTATCAAAGCCCTTTACCGGCAGGCGGATATCCTGGTGTTGGATGAGCCGACCGCCGTGCTGACCCCACAAGAAGCAGATGAGCTGTTCGAGGTGATGCGCTCGTTGGTGAAGCAGGGCAAGTCGATCATCTTCATTACCCATAAACTGCGCGAGATCTTGGCTGTGGCCGATACGATCAGTGTCATTCGGCGCGGCCAGATGGTCGGTTCGACCGTGCCGGCCGAAGCCAATCGGGCAACACTGGCATCGATGATGGTTGGGCGCGAAGTTGTGCTGCAAGTGGATAAATCTCCTGCCAAACCGGGTGAAAAGGTATTGGAAGTCGACGACCTGGTCGTCTTGGACGAAAGAGGCCAGGTAGCTCTCAAAACTATAAACTTCGATGTGCGTGCGGGCGAGATCTTGGGCGTCGCCGGGGTTCAGGGAAACGGCCAGACCGAACTAGTAGAGGCATTGACTGGACTGCGCGAGATTCATTCAGGGCAGTTCAAATTGTTGGGATCCACCTTTGGAGAACAAGTTGTATTCCGGAATGCACTGGAAAAGTTTGTCAGTTCCAAAGTTTACCGTAAAGTGTTCAATTATTCGGTGGGCATCCTGTTAACGGATTTGGTGCTCAATGTGATCTTTAGTTATATTGAGGCATCCCCAGGGTTCCTGCAAGCGGTGGATAACGTTCTATTAGGCTTGAATATTGTGGCGTTGGCAGTATTAGTCCCCGGTGTTCTTTATGCGCTGTATCTCCTGTTGACCAACCCGAAAGAGGTGTTCAGGCGCAGACCAACCGATGTACGCAAATTGACTGAATTGGGTAGTGGGCATATCCCGGAAGACCGCCAGCGCGACGGTCTGGTGCTGGGTTATTCAGTGGCAAAAAATCTGGTCTTAAATACTTATTACCTGCCTCCTTATGCCAAAGGCGTGGTGATCCAAATGGAACCGATCTTGGAAAGAGCTGAAGATCTGGTGGAGAAATTTGATATCCGCACCCCGGATGTGGTTACTACTGCTGGGTCACTATCCGGCGGAAATCAGCAAAAGGTGATTGTTGCCAGGGAATTTTCCCGACCGACCAAATTTATGATGGCAGCGCAACCGACCCGCGGACTTGGATGAGGTCATGCAGCTATCGGACCGGATTGCGGTGATGTATGATGGTGAAATCGTCGACATCATGGAGGCGGATAAGGTAACCAAGGAAATGGTAGGTTTGCTGATGGCCGGGGAAGCTCCTCATGATGCCTGGAATTCCGAGAAGTAAATCGGCGCAGCAGAGTTATAGATAATCAAAGGCCGGTGTATACCGGCCTTTATGTTTATTAACTTTCTGATCTTCGCTCTCCGCCGAGGGTGAGCATTAATTTGATTTCTTTCCAGATGAAAGGAAGTGTGAGCAGGAACCCGAGAGCCATCAGCCCGGCAGCACCACCGGCGCGCACCCAGTCACCGCGACCGGATAGGACCGGACCTTCCACCAACCAATAAACCAGCAGAGCAAGCGGAACAGATGAGAGAACCGCCCGCAGAATCGTGGGACTGACTTTGATAATCCCCGGGTAGCGGCGGTTGAGCCACCACAGCAGAAGGATAGCCTCCAGTGTGAAGGCAATGATGTTTGCCAGGGCTACGCCTGCAAAACCGATCCAATTTGAGAGCAGAAAGACAATCCCGATATAGCCTAGTGAGTTTAAGAAGGCCGCGAAAAGCGGTGTTTTAGCATCCTGCTGAGCGTAGAAAGACCGGGCGGCAATTTCCAACATGGCGTGTCCGGTTAGCCCAAGCAGGTAGATGCGGGTGGCCAGCACCACGCGGGCGGTCTCTTCAGCGGTGTAGCCAAAGGCGGCTTTGATCAGCGGGTTAATACCTGCCATCATCAACAAGGCTGTGGGGATCGTGAGAGCCAGGATGACGCGCAGGGCGCCATTGATGGTCTTGCTGAAGTTTTCGGTTTCCTGGCGGGTGAAAATTTCTGAGATGGTGGGCAGGAGGGCAATCGCGACAGTCGTACCAAGCAGAGTTTCAGGCACCTGCATGATGAACCAACCGTTGTTGAGCGCGGTAATTGAACCCTCGTTCATGAATGATGCAACATAATCGCGTACGATGAAAAACATCTGGATGAAAAACATGGTAAGGACGCGCGGCCCTAGCAGTGAGAGCACCTGCCGCACTCCCGGGTTCTTGAGGTC
>JARROY010000287.1:0-4080 GCA_037383445.1 Anaerolineales bacterium
CGGTTTTTTACCTATAGGTCCAGCTATTTTTGGGCAAAAGTATCGATCAAAAGTTTAAAATCGCCCCCTACAGGATACAGGATCGGGCAGGTAGCGCCGTGGTCAATATATTCCTGCACTTTAGCTCGCGCTTCATCAGGAGTACCAGAAGCCGTTATCTTGTGGATTAATTCCTCCGGCACCAAATGTTTTGCAGCCTTAATCTGCTCATGTGTCGCCGGCCAACCCAATATTGATTGGATTTCTTCCACCACGTCCATGGAAACCCCCGAAGCTTTGGCAATATGTGGTTGTTGTGCCAGGTACTGGGTCAGCAGTTCACGTGTGGTATCGATAGCCTTATCGTGGTCATGGTCCACAGAGCAAACCACCAGCTGTGGTCGGTCAAGATCGTCCAGGGTGCGCCCGGCACTTTTAGCACCAATTTCCAAGCGCTCCAAGGCCATGTCGTTGTAGTTCGGCGGTACACAATAATTTAATACGGCTCCATCTGCAATCTCGCCAGTCATTTCCATCATTTTAGGACCGGTAGCGCCGATCATTATCTTGACATCCCGCGGTTCCCTCCGTCCATGGACAACATCCAGTTCGATACCCTCCACATGGTGGAACTCGCCGTGAAAGGTCACCCGCTCCATATTCAGCAATCTGCGGAGCACCTCAATCGTCTCCCGCATCGCCGTGAGAGGTTTCCTGCGTTCAATCCCTACATTTTTTGCCAATGGGTCCCACCAGGCTCCCAAACCACAAATGATTCGGCCGGGTGCCAGGTCATCCAGCGTCAGGAATGTTGCCGCCAGTAAACCGATATTCCGCGTCCAATTGTTGATTACCCCAGAGCCAATATGGATGTGGTCAGTCACTGCAGCATAAGCTGCCATTGGTACAATTGCGTCTCTCACCAGCCGGGATTCTGCCTGCCAAACAGCTTCAAAACCCCTCTCTTCTGCATAGCGTACATAATCCAACCCATCTCTCAAATCATGGGAATCCTGCAAATATAAGGCAACTCTCTCCATCTTTTACCTCCAATCTAAGTTCTGCTTCCATCTTACCTCATTCCAGTCAAAAGTACAAAGTTGTCTGGACTTATGAAACCAGCATTGAATAAATCTTTGTTTACAACTTCTTTTCAAAATCTAATCTAGGGAAGAATCCTAATACAGGACATTTATCCCCAAAATGACAGGACATTTGCACATAGAAAAAAATGCGATTTAAAATTATGTTTAGGTAAGACATAACATTTT
Organism: Anaerolineales bacterium; assembly: GCA_037383445.1. Lineage (GTDB taxonomy): Bacteria > Chloroflexota > Anaerolineae > Anaerolineales > UBA11579 > UBA11579. The sequence continues at coordinate 1,251 of JARROY010000287.1, forward strand.
TAGACAAAATTCTTTGGATAACAAAAAGATGCAAAGTGAAAATGCAGAAATGTATCTCGTTAGCTTGGCCCTGATAGAAGAAAGCGGTCAAGAGACACCTATTCCCATTCCCCGGCTGGCAGAGGTTTTGGATGTGCAAACCGTCTCTGCGAACCAGATGATCCGAAAGCTGGAAGAAGAAGGACTGGTCACATACCAGCCATACAAAGGCGTATCATTTACTGACGCCGGCAGTCAGGCAGCCCATTCCATCATTCGCAATCGGCGTCTATGGGAAGTTTTCTTCGTCGATAAGTTAAATTTTACCCCCAGCCAGGCAGATGAATTGGCTTGCCGGATGGAACACATTACTGAACCCGAAGTGGCCGCTCGGCTTACTGAATTTCTCGGCCACCCGATCACCTCACCTGCTGGTAAGCACATCCCGAGCCTTGGTGGACTTCCTTCACCGATTATTGGGAAACCGCTTAACAGCTTACAGCCTGGCAACGATGCTGAAATCCTTCAAATCAATGTAGATACGGTAACCAGCGCATTTTTGAACAGCGAGATTCTAAAACCCGGTTCACAGGTGACGATGTTGGCAGTCAGTTCAAATGGAAGCGTTTTGGTGTCCATCGGGGAACATAAATTATCCCTTGCACCAGAGATCGCATCACAGATACTCGTCGCAGCTGCTTGAGGAATCTAAAACCCACATGTAATTTTGTCTGAGTCATTAACGCTTTATACGGAGAGGTCATTATCAATGTAATGGATTGCCATACCACAGCACAACCATCCCTAATCAACCGCCATGGCAGTATTGCCCTGATCGGTCACCCCAATGTTGGAAAATCGGTCATTTTTCAATCTCTTACCGGTCAGCGCGTTGTGATCGCCAACTACCCTGGCACCACAGTCGAAGTCGCTCGTGGGTCATTCCAAGACATCCCCAACATAGATATTATTGATACACCGGGGATGATCACTTTTCCATCCCATAGTGATGACGAGGAAGTCACGGCGCGGGTTTTATTAGAAGAACCTCTCAAAGCCGTCCTGCATGTGGGAGACGCAAAAAACTTACGGCGGACGTTACTATTAACGGTTCAGATCATCGAGATGGGCATTCCGATGGTTTTAGCACTGAACATGACCGACGAAGCGAATTCACACGGTCTTACCACAGATTATGCCTTGCTCAGTGAACAATTAGGAATTCCCGTTATCCCGACGACCGCAGTCCGTGGGATTGGCCTTGAGGATCTAAAATTAAACCTCCTGAACCCAAAACAATCCGATTTCAACCTCTCTTATCCTGATCAGATCGAAGATGCCATTACCCAGTTAGCCTGTCTATTTGAAACCACAACCATCTCAGCTCGTTCTTTGGCACTCCTCTGGTTATCAAGGGATACTGCAGCTGAAACCTGGGTTATGGATCATTTTGGATCAGAAATCATCGATAAGCTGAAATCAATCCGAGAAACCCTTTATCAATCCAGCCGTACTCCTGTCCTTGAGACAATTCAAAACGCCCGTGCCAATTTCGTCAAACTGATTACAGAAAAATCGCTGCACGAGAACGGAAAAAAGGCCAACCCTTTCAGCCAAAAACTTGGCAGGTTAGCCACTCATCCAACCTGGGGTATCGGCATATTGGCGGTCATCTTAATCGCCTTATATTGGTTTGTTGGGATTTTTGGAGCAGGAACACTTGTAGGCATACTCGAAGAAAATTTGTTTGGAAAAATCATCAACCCGTGGGTATTCCAAAACGTGACCAAATTGATCCCAAGCAATTTTTGGGCAGATGCGTTTGTCGGAGAATATGGTTTGTGGACCATGGGGGTGACTTACGCTGTTGCCCTGATCCTCCCGATTGTTTCAACTTTCTTTCTGGCTTTTGGGATCATGGAAGATTCAGGTTACCTCCCTCGTTTGGCAGCATTAAGTAATCGAATGTTTCAAAAACTCGGTTTAAATGGCAAGGCAGTTTTACCCATGGTTCTTGGTCTCGGCTGTGTTACGATGGCTACCTTGACCACCCGAGTTTTAGAAAGCAAAAGAGAAAGATTTCTGGTAACCCTGATGCTCGCTTTAGCTGTGCCCTGCTCCGCTCAATTAGGGGTAGTGATGGGAATGTTAGCCGCGATCTCTCCGACCGCGGTTCTGATATGGAGTGGAGTAGTAGGTGGCATCTTACTGTTAGTAGGCTGGCTGGCAGCCAAACTCGCACCCGGAGAACGAACAGAACTCCTCATCGAAATCCCTCCGATGCGCTGGCCAGTCATCTCCAATGTATTGCTCAAAACCCTGGCAAGAGTGGAATGGTATCTAAAAGAAGTCGTCCCCCTATTCTTAATTGGAACCAGCCTGATGTTTATTATGGATAAAATTGGGATACTGCCCTGGCTTAACACGAAGTGGACCGCCATTGGAATGGTTGCCTTAATCTTTCCCCTGGCCTTCTTTGTGGCTGGTTTGCTCAACAAAATTCTTCTACTAATCGGATGGGGCCTATGACAATGTCTGGAAAAATTACCTGCCCAGTATGTGGTCATCAATTCGCTCCCGACCAGCAAGCCTGTGATAGCTGCCCGCTTCATAAAGGATGCGACCTGATTTGCTGCCCAGCTTGCGGCCATACAACTATTGATCCAAGCAGATCTAAATTGGTAAACCTTTCCCGAAAAATTATGGAATTTTGGAACAAAGCACACCTTGTCGAAAAAACTGACTAAGTGCGGAGAATACTTCAATGTCTAAACTGAACCTATTTCACCACTCAAAACCAAATAAATCACAGATTGCAGCAAACCAGAACAAAATTGGCAACGACTCTCCC
>JARROY010000288.1:0-3630 GCA_037383445.1 Anaerolineales bacterium
GCAGATCGTGCGCTTCTTCCTGGATACCGCCGAGACCGGCAATGGGCTGGATCGGCTGTTCGGTGCCGCGGCTCTCTTTATGGGGATCGCCGTCGTTCAGCAGGTCGTGCAGCTTGCCGTCACCTATGTTGGCGAGAACGTCGCCTGGACGGCTACCAACGACCTGCGCGCCGATCTCGCCCTGCACTGCCTCAAGCTGGATATGAGCTTCCACAAGCAGTACAAGCCCGGCGAACTGATCGAGCGCGTCGATGGCGATGTCAACCAGCTGGCCAACTTCTTCTCGCTGCTGGTCGTGCGCCTGGGCGGCAATCTGCTGCTCGTGGTTGGGATCCTGGTGCTGCTCTGGGTGCAGGATTGGCGCTTCGGGCTCCCGCTCACCTTTGTCGCCATCCTCGGCTTGCTGGCCCTCAATCGGCTCAACACCCTCACCGTCCCCCGCTGGCATGCTTTCCGCGAGGTCGAGGCCAAGCTGTTCGGCTACCTGGAAGAATGGCTCAACGGCACCGAAGAGATCCAGACCAGTGGCGCCAAGCCCTATATCATGCTGCGTCTCTTCCAGGCACTCCGGGCCCGCTGGCAGCAGATCTTCAAGGCCATGCGCATCCAGGTCTTGGTCGCCGACCTCCCGCTGAACGTGTTTGCCCTGGCGTATGTCGCCGCCCACCTTGTCGGCAATGCCAGTTTTGTGCAGGGCCGCATCACCATCGGCGCCCTCTACCTTATCTTTTACTATATCGACGTGATGAAAGAACCCCTGTGGGATATTCTCCACCAGATAGAAGACCTGCAGCGCGCCTCCGCCAGCATCAACCGGATTGCCGAGTTAAAAGCCGTCCAGCCGACCATCCAGGATGGTCCGGGCATCCACTTCCCCCAGGAGGCTTTGGGCGTCAAATTCGAGAACGTCACCTTTCACTACGAAGACGACCTGAGCACCGCCATCCTGGAAGGAATCAATTTTCACCTCGAGCCGGGACAAATCCTCGGGGTACTCGGCCGCACCGGCAGCGGAAAATCAACCCTCACCCGCCTGATCCTGCGCTTTTACGACCCTACTTCCGGCACCATTTGCATTGGCAGCCCAAATAGTTCAGTTAATGGTGGAAATATGCACGATATCCGCCAGGCGCGCCAGGAAGACCTGCGCAAATCCGTCAGCATGGTTACGCAGGAGGTGCAGCTTTTCCAAACCACGGTGCGCAACAACCTGACCCTTTTCGATGACAGCATTGAGGACCACCGCATCCTGGAGGTGATCGAGGCAGTCGGCCTGGGAAAGTGGTTCAGCTCACTCTCCAAAGGCCTGGATTCGGACCTGGAGGAGGACAATACCGGTCTTTCTGCGGGGGAAGCGCAGCTGCTGGCTTTTGGGCGTGTGTTCCTCACCAATCCCGGGTTAATTATCCTAGACGAGGCATCTTCCCGACTAGACCCTTATACCGAGCGATTGGTGGAATCCGCCGTCGACCGGCTGCTGACCAACCGGACTGGAATCATCATCGCTCACCGATTAGCCACGGTGCAGCGTGCCGACGAGATATTGATCCTGGATGATGGGCGAATTGCAGAATACGGCAAGCGCAGCGACCTGGTCGCAGACCCCAATTCACTGTTCAGCAATCTGCTGCAAACTGGTTTGGAGGAAGCCCTGACATGAGCCAATCCCAAGCCGTCCTGGGCACATTCCAGTATTACTGGCGTCTGATTCGCTACAGCGCCAAGTATTTCTTCACCGATATCTCAACGGCGCTGGTATTTTGGTTATCCCACACCGTCATCGGGTTGATTCTGCGTGCCTTTTTCAATTACCTGACCGGAGATGCAGGATTTGCGCTTCCGGTCCTGCCGGTGATTGGTTTGCAAGTCGGCTATGCCCTGATCGCCTCACTGGCTTTGGCAGCGGCAATTCTGGCCAATACCGGTTTCCGGCACCGCAGTATGGCTCTCATGATCCGCAATATGTTTTCACGGATTTTAGACATGCCGGGTTCTATCCCACTGCCCAAAAATGAGGATGGCCGCACGATGTCCTCCGGGGAAGTGATCAGCACCTTCCGGGACGACACCAACGAGATTGTCAACGCCATTACCGAGGTGGAAGATTCGATCGGCCTGGGAATTACCGCCATTATCTCAATAGCAATCATGGTCCGGGTCAATCCTGTCATCACCCTGGGAACGTTTTTGCCGCTGGGTTTGATTATCTTTGTTGCCCAAAAAATGGGCCCATTGGTCAAGAAAACTCGTAAAGCCAGCCGGGAAGCCACCAGCCAGGTGACGGGCATCATCGCGGATATGTTCAACGGCACTCAAGCGCTCAAAGTTGGCCATGCGGAGGAACGCATCGTAAACTATTTCCGGGGGATCAATTCCCGGCGGCAGGATACGATGATTAAAGACCGCTTGCTGACTGAATTTATCAACGCCCTGAGCTACGGCACCATTGATATTGGTATGGGGCTTATTTTGCTCTTGGCGGCGAAAAGTATGTACGCTGGAGAATTTACCATCGGGGATTTTGCCTTGTTTGCATCCTATCTTTGGCCGATGACTCATTTCATGCGAATTTTTGGCCGGCTGATCACTCTCTATAAGCAAACCAGCATCTCATTGCAGAGGATGGAAAAAATGATGCAAGGTGCGCCCGCTGGCGGCCCAGTTGAACATCACCCGGTTTATTTAGCTGGTGAATTTCCCCAACTTTCGCATACCCCGAAAACAGATAACCACAGGCTGGAGAGTTTAACTGTGGACAACCTCAGTTACCACTATGACCAAGCTAGTGGAAATACAAATGGGATAAGCGGTGTATCTTTCAGGCTGGTGCGAGGATCATTTACAGTTATTACAGGGAAAATTGGGTCTGGAAAAACGACCTTACTCAAGGTATTGCTGGGTTTACTCCCTCCCCAAAAGGGCAAAATCTACTGGAACGATACCCCTGTTTTGGATCCTGCGACTTTCTTCAGACCGCCGCGCTGTGCCTATACCGGCCAGGTACCGCGATTGTTCAGCGAGTCGATGCGCGATAATATTCTGTTAGGCTTGCCGGAAGATCAAGTGGATCTAACTGGATCGATATCCAAAGCTGTTCTGGAGCGAGATCTCTTGGATATGGACGAGGGGCTCGACACTCTGGTAGGATCAAAGGGAATCAGGCTTTCTGGCGGCCAGCTCCAACGAACAGCCGCTGCCAGGATGTTTGTGCGGGATGCGGAATTGATGATCTTCGACGACCTTTCCAGCGCGTTGGATGTTGAAACCGAACGCCAGCTGTGGGAGATCGTATTTAGGGACCGGTCATCAAATTCATCCCCTACCTGTCTGGTGGTCTCCCACCGACGTGCTGTGCTGCAGCAAGCTGACCAGATCATCGTGCTGAAAGATGGCAAGATTGAAGACCAGGGAACGTTGGAAGAGCTGCTCCTCCGCAATGAGGAATTTAACAGCCTCTACTACCAAGAACATTAAAACTGACCGTATGATTGTTTAAATAGGTCAACGGATCAGCTTAAGGCTTTCAGGTCGCCTACCACCTGTACATCCACCCGAACACCCTCAATCTCACTCGGAATCAAATCTTCTGGATCCAGCGCATCAGCTGGCAGCTTCTTGTTAACCATTACC
>JARROY010000289.1:0-3625 GCA_037383445.1 Anaerolineales bacterium
CTGCATCATAAAACTGGTCACCGCTTCGATAAATTCCGGGGTGATCTTATCTGCGTTTTCTTCCATAATCTCCCGGCGCTCTTCCGGAGTTTCCACCTCAAGCAGGGCTTCCAGCAGGACCCCTTCAGGTCCCAGAGAAGCAGCTTGAGCTACGTCCTGAACCACTTCCATCAGGTTCTGCAGTTTCTTCAACCGTTCCTGGTCACCCTTCTCTTTGGCTTCCTCGATTTCAAGGATCAATGCCTGCAGGAAGTAATCATCAATCGCCTGGATGTTCTGCAAGATCACTTGCGGTAGGTTGTCTTCCACTTTGAGCAAGATTTCAACGTTCTGGCGAGCCATATTGACGCGTTCCTGGAACTGTTGATCAATTTTTTGGGTGATTTCCAGCATTTTTTCACGCAGCTTAGCAAGGCGCTCTTTTTCTTCGCCTTCTGCAGCGTCGATCTTTTCGCTCAATTGCTGGAAGAATTGGTAATCCATCCCCGGGCGGGCACGACCAACATACGCCTCGACTTGAATATCACTCTCGGCAGTGAGCACCATCTCCAGCAGTTTCTCACGGGTCAGTTCTTTCCCTGCTTCGCGCAGCTTGCCCATCACTTTTTCCACTTCGGCGGAACGTTCCTGCAGTTCTTTACCGACCGTGGTGATTGGCAGTAACCTCTGCTGTAAGGACGCCAATTGCTGGGCGCCTTCCTGGTCTCCTTGGGCGGCAGCCATCTGGATCAACTGGGAGAGCATCCCGAAGAACTCATCGTCGATGTGCGGATCCTCTTCTTTGACGACAATCGCCAGGGCCTCATCATCAGTGATCGCGGCCAGACGCTGGATCAGATTCACCCGGCGCTGCTGGTCTTCGATCATCTCTTTGCTGACACCGTCTTCCTCCAGAATGCGTTCAATTAATCCCTGAAATGTGAGGGCGGTTTGCGGGCTGAACAAGTAACCCTTGCGCTGTTCAGCCGGCAGGGCATCGACCACTTTATTGATCATCCCACCGATCACCCGTTCCTGCTCATCGCGCGGCAGGGTTAATTCGGGCGGCACAAAGGTAAGCAGTAACTCCTTGGCCGGATCGTGATAAACCAAGGGGGTAGATAGTGCCCCATTGAACCCACAGTGCGGGCATTTGGCAACATTGGCCTGCCCAGATAGCAGGCGGTTCTTAGCCCCCGGGTCAGCTCCAACATCAAAGATCTGTTCAATATCAGCGGTAATCGGCTGGCGGCATTGGGGACAATTAATTTGTGTTTTTGGCATAACTCTCTCTTTTTAAATGATTTTCTTCGCATGACACGAAGAGATAATAACTTTTTTAATCGTCGCGTACCTCAGCGGTAGCGAGGCAGCGAAAAGCACATCCGGGCGCCGTTGAGGCTGCGCGGGTCAGCCCAGATTTTTCCATTATGTGCTTCTACCACCGCTCGGGCAAGGTATAGGCCCAGCCCTGCGCCTGGGGTCTTTTTCTGGGCGGCATCCGCCCGGTAGAAGCGGTCGAAGATATGGTGAATATCTCCGGGAGCGATCCCCCCACCCTGGTCTTGGACACAAACGACAACTTCATCCTTACGCACTTCACCAGAGATGCGAATCTCTCCGCCGTTGGGGGAATATTTGACCGCATTCGAAACCAAATTATACATCACCTGGGCGATGCGGTCTTCATCTCCAACAGCGACGGGAAAATTTTCAGGAAAATCTGCCACAAAGGTATGGATTTCCGTTTGAGTCTTGAAGCGTTCGATGGTGCGTTCGACCAGCTTGGGCAGTGAAAAATCTGTGGCATTGATCGCCAATACCCCCGCCTCTAACCGGGTGGCATCCAGCAAGTTCTCGATCAATTCCGCCAAACGGTCGGCCTCATCCTCGATCACGGTTAAACTGTCTTCTAATATTTGCTTGTCCCAATTGGCATCTTTGCGGCGCAGGGTGCCGACATACCCTTTGATCAGGGCCACCGGAGTCTTAAGCTCGTGGCTGACCACCGAGATAAACGTGCTTTTGATCTCCTCTGCCTCACGGAAATGGGTGATATCCCGGGCCGATGCAATAATGTTCGACAGCCCACCTTCCTCAGAGAGCAGCGGGGCGTAGGTCACGCCCACGGGCAGGGTTGAGCCGTCCTTGCGCATTAGGTCGCCTTCCATATACAAAGTCGCCTGAGGCGTCAGCGGCCAACCGCCGGCTTCTGCTTCTACCAGGGTTGTCCCGTGGTTGGATTCGGCAAACTTTACCACCTCGTCGTGGCTTTTCCCAATCAACGCTTCGATCGTGGTGCCGACCATGCGGGCAAACGCCGGGTTGACGCGCTCAATGACATGATTGGGCTTTAAAATCAAGATGCCGTCGGCCACCGAATCGAGCAGGGCTGACATTTTTTGCTCTTCTTCAATGCTCTGGGTATACAGCTGGGCGTTGCTGACCGCCACCGCTGCCTGATCGGCAAAACTCTGCAGCAAAGCCCGGTCGTTGGCAGAGAAAACCCCGCGGTAGTTGCGGAAAATAAAGATCACGCCAATCACCTGGTTGCGGGCGATCAGCGGCAAACCGACGCCAGTCATCAGGCCAAGGCTGACCTGCTGGGCCAGTTTCTGCAATATCTCGTTGATTTTGGGCAGTTCGAAGCGCGCCGGATCTTCATGATCCGGTACAGCGGTCAGCAAGGGTTCCAGATACTGGAGCAACGGAGCCGGAATACCGTGGGAGGCAGACACCGTCCATGTGCCTTCCGAACTGCGTAACGCGATCAGACCGGCGTTGCCAGAAAGGATGTCAGCAGTCAGCTTGAGGATGCGTTTGAGCAAATTATCCAGGTCCAATTCCTGGGTAATGGCGCGCGCGATCTCAAGCAAATAATCACGCTGGCGAACTCTAAAATCTGGCAGGCTCAACATGTGCAGGCTTCCTTTTAACTCATCCTTATCATTAGTCTAACCCAGCGGCAGGCTTTTTGCCACAATTTCCAGCGCTTTCTCAACCACCTCTTCCGGCACATCCAGCATGCCGCGGAAGCGGATCGAGTTCAGCCCGGATTTCAGGGCTTTGAGGCCGTTTACCTCCAGGGTCTTCATCATCACATCGCGTTTAGCCGTATCCGGCAGATCGAAGGCGACCATCATACCGCGGCCGCGCACATTGGTCATCATTCCTTTGGATTCCTCGGCAACCGCTTTCAAACCAGAGAGCAGTTTTTCTCCCACAACAGCAGTATGGGCCAGCAAGTTTTCCTCTTGGATGATCTGCAGGTAGCGGGTGGCACGCACCATATCCACCAGATTCCCGCCCCAGGTGGAATTAAGGCGGCTGGATTCTTCGAACACGTTCTGGTCGACTTCCTCGACGCGCTTCCCGGCGACAATCCCGCAGACCTGGGATTTTTTGCCAAAGGCAAACACGTCGGGCTGCACGCCGTAATGCTCATGGGCCCACATCAAGCCAGTGATCCCCATCCCGGACTGGACTTCGTCATAGATCAAGAGGAACTCATGTTCATCCGCCAGGCGGCGCAGTTCGTGGAAAAACTCGGGGCGGAAATGGTTGTCGCCGCCTTCGCCTTGGATCGGTTCGATGATCAGCCCGGCAATATCGCCTTTGAACTGGCGGCAGGCGGTTTCGATCTGAT
>JARROY010000290.1:0-3623 GCA_037383445.1 Anaerolineales bacterium
GCCATGATACTGTAGTTGTTTAACCAGCCACCGACATTGCCAGACCAACCATCTGTCACCACAGGTTGACCGGTTAGTCCAACATTTACACCACTTTCTCTGGCAACCACTGCATCACCCAGGGTTGCATAGGTCATCCCTATTTGCCCCTCAAGGAACATGTCTTGCTCAAGTTCTTCAAACCAGACTCCTGCGGATTCCGGAGTAAGATCTTCGTTATAGGCAGTCATCATATCTTCCCATGCATTCATCCAGTCTGGAGAGTTTGCATTGCCTTCACAGGTCCGTCCATCATCACCAAGGGCAAAGGGTGAACTCATATAATTGTTTTGAGCATTGAAAACCGGAATAAACATATTCGACCCCCAGACCCGTTCTTCGAGATCTTCTGAAGGCACATTGATGGCGCGGGCATACTCTAACCAGGTATCAAAATCAATATAATCATCAACCCCAAGTTCTGGCAGCCCTGCTGCTTCAAACAGGTCCTTGTTGTAGATCATTGCCCAAATATTTGCCTCGACGGGTAAAGCAGTCACTTGGTCATCAAATTTGCCATAATTCGTTATGTTACTTGTTTGGAAAAGGCTACAGTAGTCTTCCCTGGTAATTCCATCGCGAGCCATATAGTCATCCAAAGGCAGGACGTGCCCCGCAGCAATCACACGTGTTGGGACGAATATAGCGATATCGGGAACATCTCCCGCTGCAACGGCTGTCTCAATTTTTAGTCCAAGCTCATCTTCAAGCACGCCAACATGTTCAACTTTAATATTGGGGAACTTCTCATTGAATTTTGGGATGACAATATCATCTATATAAGAAAACTCCTCACCGCCAAAATCCCAGATCGAGATCGTAACAACTTCGTCCCCATTCCCTGTGTCTGCATCGCCAGAGGTGTTATTGTCAGCCGATTGGCAGCCTGCGAAAAGAAGGCCAGCCAATAAGAATATAGCAACTAGCCAATATATTTTCTTCTTCATAGAACTTATCTCCTTTTTTGATTAACTATTTTCTTCATAAAACGGTTAAATCCAATTTGACGGCTCTACCTCCTTCCTTTCCTCATATCCTTTTATTTAGCGGACGAGAGAATTTTTTTGTTTTTGTCTAGTTGTGACTGGTTTCTTTCAATTATTAGTTTGGATAAGTCTGCGGCCATTTGTTCTAAATCCGGGCGGGGATTCATCCGTAGGACTTTTTCCACCCAGGGATCTGGTAATGCATCTATGCCATATAATGCTCCAGCTAGCTCTCCTGCAATTCCAGCGATGGTATCGGCATCACGGCCAAGATTTGTTGCACCAATAATGGCCTGCTGAGTGTCCTCACCGGCAATTAAACAAATAGCAATTGCGGCTGGAATCATTTCCATTGTCCAAACCGCCTCCCAGGGCGGAAATGTCACCAGGAATTCATTGTAAAAAGGTTCATATAAATCAAATGGAGTGTCACAACTGCGTGCAATTTCCAGTAAACGCACCATCCGGCCTCTGAATTCACCTTCATGGTTTCCAAGTGCCCATGCATAATCCATCACATTCTTAATCACATCTTCGATTGTGGCACCCGGTGTTAGCGCGGTAGCAATGGCAACCGACATGACGTAACCGGACTGTGCGGCAGCAGCTGGATCACCTGCGTGGATCACGCCCATTGGGGCATCCCAGCCAGAAAAACAAGGCCGGGTTTGGTTTGCAAGTTTGGCAAGTCTCTCCATCGACCCCATCACGCGCGCATACGCTTTTTGCGGACCCTGCCAGCTTAAGGTAGGCTCATACTCTTCTGCACCTTCTGCCATCAACCGGTAGTTGAGCCAGGTATTTGCAAAATCCATCCCATTGATTGGGCCACCTTTTTGCAAAATAGTGTGACAGGCTAATAGCCGGTACCGCATATCATCTGTATACGCCCCGACCTCATGGCTCCAGCGCCCAAGCGGATGAAAACCATCTACATCGCCCATCTGAATCCCCAAAGGATTCCAGCGTTCTAACGGAGATTGAGTTGATTCTTTTCGCCAAGGTATATCATCAAAGTGTGTCACCCAACCATATTGTTCTTTGATATCAAGGTAATGCATCATCTCGACGCGAATACCGAAGGCGTCTCCTATCGCCCCTCCAACCAGCCAGCCAAAGATTTTTTTGAATAAAGTTTGCTCTTCCATCATATTATTCCTGATCCTTATAGATCAAAACCCCATGGCCCTGATACCAAGATGACATTTGCATATGGGGTGAATTCTCCTGTACGGATAATGGCTCTTGATTTACCTGAACGTTCTTTGAATTCGGAATGTGGGATTTGTTCTACTGGCACATCACCAAGCAAACCTTGAATCAACTCGAAAAATTTTGGGCTGTATTCCACAATCTCTTTTGATACGTATGCTTTTTCGACAAACATTTCTTCCAATATGGTTCTCAGTGTGTCCTCAAAAGAAGGGATTCCTCGTGTCAAAGCGAGATCAATTCGTTTTGTATTTTTAGGTATTGGTAACCCTGCATCGGCGATCACAATTTCATCTGTGTGCCCCAGACTTGCGATCAGGTCTGAAAGTGGCTGGTTGATCAAATTTCCTTTTTTCATGAAATATTCTCTTTCCTAAACAGACTCGCGAATAACTATTTCAAAGGTGCCTTCAACCACTCTTCCAGAACCTGTATATTGACCTTGAATCCTATTAATTAGCATATCTGCTGCGATCATTCCACCTTTTTCCTGGTGTTGATTAATCGTCGTCAAGGTCGGATGGACAAGTTTCGCAGCAGGAATGTCATCAATACCAATTAGCGCAATATCGTCTGGTATTAATAATCCTGCTTCGCGAATTGCTACCATTGCTCCTAAGGCCATCAAATCATTTGCCGCAAAAATCGCAGTAGGTAACTCTTCCATATCAAGGATGATTTTCATGGCTTGATAACCACCCTTTTCTGTAAAATCTCCTCCTTGAATGCATATTTGATCCAAAGGCAATTGAGATTCTTCTAAAGCATTAAGATAACCAATTTCTCTAAATTTTCTTGGAGGTGTTTCATCTAATCCAGCGATCATTCCAATTTTGGTATGACCTTTACCAATCAGGTAATTTGTCGCAATTTTGGCCATTTCGTCATTGCGATTGTATATAATATCTATTTCAGAACTCTGAATATCTACAAAAGAACTAGCCAATACGACAAGATGAATCCCCTGTTTCAATAACGGTGTTAGATCCTCAATTTGGTGGTGAAACAGGACAAGAATAGCCCCATCAACTCCAGAATGTTGAATTGCCTCTAAACAGCGAATTTCTTTCTCTTTATTTTCCTCGGTATCATAAACAAATAAATCAAAACCGTGTTCAGCAGTCACCTTTTGGATACCGCGTTGAAATGCTGGATAATACGGGTTAGTAATGTCGGGGATAACACAGGCAATAGTCCGGGTCTTCTGGCTGCGTAAACTCTGGGCAGATTTGTTGGGCACGTATCCTAATTGATCAATCGCATTTATTACGCGCTGTCTGGTATCTTCAGACACAGAAATTTCATTATTATTGAGAATTTGAGAAACAACAGTTTGAGATACCCCCGCTAATTTTGCCACGTCCTCCTGGGTGGGCCTTCGATTCG
>JARROY010000291.1:0-3618 GCA_037383445.1 Anaerolineales bacterium
GTTCTCCACGAAAGCAGAAAGATCGATATTGGGAGACAGGTCAATATCGTAGAAGCATTCCAGCCCCAGGAGATCCTTTCTCTGAATAGGTCAATCATTAGAGGCATCATATTTAACCCGATCTATCCACCTGGTTGTGGCTTGTTTCCAAATGTCCAGCTTTAGACGTTTAAATGCATTTTGCTGGGCTGGAATCTATTTCGACCGCTTGGCCAACTTAATAAATTTAGAAAAGGGGTGTGGTTTGGGAGAGATACGTTAATAATTAGCCCAATAAGCAAGTGGAACCCAGTCTCGTCATCTGGTAAAACCCTGAACACATGATCAAGTAAAAACAGAATTTTACGGTAGAATAAGGCATTTACTACTAAAAGCGTTACGTAAAATGCCACAATATAAACGAATTGTTATCAAATTTGGAACCAGCGTCCTTACCGGTGGAACACCCAATCTTGACCTACCTCAAATCATACACCTGGTTAGCCAGTGCGCTGAACTTTACCGGGAAGGTTATGAAATCATCCTGGTTTCTTCCGGTGCAATTACTGCTGGACGTCAAACCCTAAACATTAAATCATTACCGGATACAATTTCAATCAAGCAAATGCTTGCTGCAGTAGGACAAAGCCGTCTGATGCAAGTTTGGGAACAATTTTTTGACATATATGGAATCTATGTTGCTCAGATACTGCTTACCAGGGAAGATGTAGAAACTCGCTCGCGCTACCTCAACGCCCACGATACTCTCGAAGCATTACTTGAATATAAGATTATTCCGATTTTTAATGAAATTGACGCTGTAGGTACTGAAGAAATTCGGCTGGGTGATAACGATTATTTATCTTCTTTGGTGACATTACTTTCTAATGCCAATTTATTGATTATCCTTACCGATCAACCCGGCCTGTTCACCGCAGATCCACGACTTGATCCAGAGGCTAAACTGATTCCTGAAGTAAACGATATTGAGAAGATCGCAAATTATCAAATTGGGAGATCACATTCGAACTTGGGTACCGGCGGGATGATCACAAAACTCAAAGCTGCCGACTATGCCCGCAGAGCTGGTGCCGATGTGGTTATCGCAGCTGGTGTTACAAAAAACGTGATTAAAAGGATTCTGGCTGGTGAAGCCATTGGAACGCGGTTTCCAGCAATTTCTACTCCCTTAGAAAGTCGTAAGCGCTGGATTTTAGCGGGACCAAACCCAACCGGCGCACTGGTCATTGATGAGGGAGCCATTATGGCGCTGAAAAAATCCGGACGTAGCTTGCTGCCTGTAGGAATCAAATCGATCAAAGGGGATTTTCAGCGCGGTGACACCGTTTACATCCTCACACCCGAACAGGTAGAATTAGCACGTGGAATCGTCTGTTATTCCAGTACAGACTTGGAAGTGATCAAAGGCCACCAGTCTGAAGAGATTTTAGATATTTTAGGATATTACTATGGGTCAGTCGCCGTGCACCGCAATGACTTGATCCTGCTTTGACCTACACCAAAGGATATAGAAATGAACACCTTGACAGAAATGGGGCAAAAAGCTAAAGAAACCAGCCGCGTTTTAGCAACACTCAATACAAGTCAAAAAAACACTGCATTACGAACCATTGCAGATGAAATCGAAACGCAGACTAGAAAGATATTGTCAGAAAACAGTAAAGACATCGCAGCTGCCCGCGAAAAAGGGCACAGCGAAGCCCTAATCGACCGCCTGCTGCTAACCGAAAAACGCGTTGCGGCACTGGCTGATGATGCCCGTCGTGTGGCTGAACTGCCGGATCCAGTAGGATCAGAGTTTGGGACTCGTCAAATGCCTAACGGTATGAGACTCAGTTGCAGACGCATCCCGATTGGTGTACTTGGGGTGATCTACGAAGCACGCCCCAACGTTACCATAGATATCGCCACCCTGGCAATTAAGACTGGTAATGCTACCATTCTACGCGGTGGAAGTGAGACCCTGCTCTCAAATTTAGCGCTTGTGCAGACCATCCAAGCTGGATTAGAGAAATCAGGAATTCCCCTGAATGCTGTCCAGTATATCGAAAACCCAGATCGGGAACTGGTGCGCGAACTGCTCCAACTTGACAAATATGTAGATATGATCATCCCTCGCGGCGGTCCTTCCCTACAACGCTTCTGTCAGGAAGAGGGCATTATTCCCGTGATCACTGGAGGGATTGGTATCTGCCATATATTTGTTGATCAGAGCGCTGATTTAAAGCGTGCTCCAGACATCATTGAGAACGCTAAGGTACAGCGACCCAGCGTTTGTAACTCTTTAGACACCTTATTGGTCCATCGAGCTATTGCCGATGAATTTCTTCCCGTTGTAGCGGAAAGATTAACACAAAGAAATGTCGAACTGCGCGTAACTGAGGATGTGATTAAGATTCTTCACAAAAGCGGATTTAAAGAAAATGTAGCACTTGCTAGGCCGGAGGACTTCGATCAAGAGTGGTTGGCCCTTATCCTGGGAATCAAAATTGTCGAGGATATAGAGGAAGCAATTGGCCACATCCACACACATAGCACAGAGCACTCGGACAGCATCCTAACCAGCGACTGGGGCAATGCAAACCGTTTTATTGATGAGATCAACTCAGCTGCTGTGTTTGTCAATGCCAGCACCCGCTTCAACGATGGCGGTCAGTTTGGATTGGGCGCCGAAGTAGCTATTAGCACACAGAAATTACACGCCCGCGGCCCGATGGGGTTAGACTCACTGACCACCTATAAATGGATCTGCCTAGGTGATGGACATATCCGAGAGGAATAATCATTTAAAATCCATAAGTTCAGCGGTGTTGTATCTTAACTTAACCTCCAAGATGAGCTAGGAAATCGTGGATATTGTCCTAAAATTCATCAATGCATCTAATCCGTTATTCACAAAAGGGCTGGGTAACCTATTCTGCAGAAAACTGCAGGAAGCCCTTCCGAAGACGAAAAATGATCGCCTTTAAACAGTAAATGTGTCGGGCACTGAGTGTGAATCATTGCATCTAAGCACCTGGAGGGACTCGACCCCTCAATTTCATGATTCGAAGTTTTCTTCGAAACAGCAGGTCACGAGTGAGGTGACCCCCGGAAACTGTACCACTCCGGAATAGACAAAAATCAGTACAATGTCAATAGGAGGCAGTTTTCATGAAACGAAAACAGTTCAGCGAAGATCAGATCGTGCGCATCCAGGTAAAGTTCGAACAAGGGAAGAGTGTGGAAGAACTCTGTCGGGAATACAACGTGGCTCGATCGACGATCTACATGTGGCGCAAGAAGTATGGTGGGATCGATAAACCGATGCTTAAGAAGTACAAAGAAATGTTAACTTTCCAATTTGACTCATTGTTGAGAAAAAGAGCTACTCATCTGCTATTCCAACCGGATAGGAAAAAGCTCCTGGGTAATTCTCTGTTTCTTCTTGTTTTTTCCCGGTCCATTCCTCAATCAGGATTTTATACACCGCAGTAATCTTCAATTCGATTGTTTGAATCGGCTTGTAATCCTGACTAGGTTTCAAATGAGGTGCGTATTTTTCTAACAACTTTTGCAAAATTGCTTCTGCATTATTCTCATCCTCGATGATTTCTACAAGTCCGAATACGACTACGC
>JARROY010000292.1:0-3603 GCA_037383445.1 Anaerolineales bacterium
CCAATCTCATCGCCGTAATAGATGACCGGCGAACCCGGCAAGGTTAATAATAGAGAATTCGCCAGCAGGATTTTGCGAATATTATTATCCAGGAGAGGTGCCAATCTGCGGCGGATACCCAGGTTCAGTCTCATCCTGGGTTGAGGGGCATACTTCTCCCACATCCATTGCCGCTCTTCATCAGTGACCATTTCCAGGGTCAGCTCATCATGGTTGCGCAAAAAAGTGCACCATTGGCAGTTCTCTGGTATGGCAGGGGTTCTGGCTAGGATTTCTTTAATCGGGGTTACCTCACCCATTTTCAAAGCCATGAACATCCTTGGCATCAGCGGGAAATGGAAATTCATATGCACTTCATCGCCATCGCCAAAATAAGGCCGTACATCTTCCGGCCACTGATTGGCTTCGGATAATAAAATCGTACCGGGATAATTTTCATCCATATACTTACGCAGCCGTTTCAGGAAGGCGTGTGTTTCAGGCAGATTTTCGCAATTGGTGCCCTCCCGTTCATATAAATACGGCACCGCATCTGCCCGGAATCCATCCAATCCCATCTCCAGCCAGAACTTGGCCACATTGATCATTTCCCTTTCAACCTCAGGGTTATCGTAATTCAGGTCGGGTTGAGAAGAATAAAAACGATGCCAATAATACTGTTGGCTGCCTTCGTCCCAGCTCCAATTGGATTTCACAGTATCCAAAAAGATAATCCTGGCCTCCTGGTAGAGTTCATCAGTGTCGCTCCAGACATAATAATCCCGGTATGGCGATTGCTTGCTCTTCCTTGATTCTTTGAACCATTGATGCTGGTCTGAGGTATGATTCAACACCAGGTCTGTTATGATCTTTACCCCCCTGGCATGTGCCGCGGCAATCAGGTCTTTAAAATCATCCAGGTTGCCGTAATCAGAGTGCACACCGTAATAGTCGGAGATGTCATAACCATCATCCTTTAGCGGTGAGGGATAGTGCGGCATCACCCAGATGCAGTCCACGCCTAAATCTTTGATATGGTCCAATTTCTCAATCAGACCGCGAATATCCCCGTTTCCATCTCCATTACTGTCATGGTAGGCACGGATATAGACTTCATAAAATATCGCATCTTTGAACCAATCGTGGGACTTAAACTCCATAAAATTATCCTAAGTATTTTATTCTCAGCTTTCTAAATCAAAATGACCAGAGGATGGTCAATTTGCTCGAATCAAAACCCAACACACACAAATTATGACCCAGACCTGGTAAACATTCGGAGATTTTACCAGGTCTGGTCTAGGAGGTGTCAGTTTCTTCTCGTTTAGGCTTCTTAATGTTTTATCCCTTGACTGCCCCAGCGAGCATGCCGCGCACGAAGTAACGCTGCAAGGAGAAGAACACAATCATGGGGAGCAGCATGGACAAAAATGCAGCCGCAGTCAGCACCTGCCAGCCGGAACCCAGTGATGTCACCATGTTGCTGATTTGGTAAGTCATCACAGGAGTGGTGCCACCCAGGAATACCAAGGCCACCAGCAGGTCGTTCCATACCCAAAGGAACTGGAAGATGCTCAGGGAGGCAATCGCTGGCATTGCCAGTGGGATGACCAGTCGGCGGAATGCTGTCCAGTGTGAAGCGCCATCTAGATAAGCCGACTCAAATAAATCGCGCGGCAATGATCCAAGGAAATTGCGCATTAAGTAGATGGCATAAGGCATTCCAAAGCCGGTATGGAACAACCAAACACCGAGAAATGTGCCATTTAATCCCAAATGGCTGTAGATTCGAGAAATTGGAACGAGGGTCATTTGCAAAGGCACAACCTGCAAACCGACCAAT
The DNA here is from genome assembly GCA_037383445.1 of Anaerolineales bacterium. Classification (GTDB taxonomy): domain Bacteria; phylum Chloroflexota; class Anaerolineae; order Anaerolineales; family UBA11579; genus UBA11579. The sequence goes on from JARROY010000292.1 coordinate 1,823, forward strand.
ACAGCAAAGAGTACAAAGCGTCCTTTGAAATCCAACCATGCAAAGGCATAGCCGGCAAAGGCAGCGAACAAAATTGGCAGAATCGTGGCTGGAATAGTCACAAACAAGCTGTTAAGAAATGCTCGACCCATTCCACGTGGATTCAAGATGTCACTGGAATCGCAATTGATGTCCAGCGGCTGTGTTCCTGCAGCGCAATCTGCTGTATAGGTAGTAGTTCCACGATACCCCACTATAGCATCGATATAGTTGTTCAATGTGAAGCGTGGAGGAGAATCTATTCCAGAAATATTTTTCAAGTAAACCGCAATTTCTGCTGCATTCTGCGCATCAGGAATTGCCACATCACCCATATGGGGTGCGCCATTAACATCTTTACGTAGTGCCGCCAGTAGCTGCAGGGAGCGTGGGAATTTTGTGACCAAATCTGAGTTTGTGAGATCAGCATTTGGCAAAGCCTTACCATCTGCACCATGGCAGGAGGCACAATACTGGGCAAACTGGTCAGATCCACGTGGCGCTGAAAGGATTGTCCACCAACCAGAGGTGTTTACAGCCTGTGAAGGACGCAAGGATGTTACCAGTAACCCAAAAGTAGGCACGACCCAAACGATAATTGTGAAGATGATGATTACGTGGACTGGCAACTTATTGAAGAAATTATTTACTTTAGCTCTGTTCATCTCGTGGCCTCCTGCGCAAGGAAGCGCTTAATGTTGAAGTAGATAAATGGGATGATAGCGAGAACGAGGACAACTGCCACCGCTGTGCCTCGACCAGTGTTGAAATTCTTGTACATTTCAGTGTACATGCGGTTGGCAATCACATCGGTACCAAAATTACCTCCCGTCATCACATATACAAGATCAAATAATTTCAACACGTTGATCACCATCGTAGTGATTACTACCGTAATCGTAGGCAGGATGATGGGCACCATGATTTTCCAAAAGACTGCCCATTCCGTGGCACCATCTACACGTGCAGCTTCAAGAATCTCGGAGGGCACTGATTTAAGTGCTGCGGATAGAATCGTCATGCAGAAACCAGACCAGATCCAAATACCTACAATGATGATTGCGAACGTGTTGATTTGAGGTGTAGACATCCACGCCACCGGTTTCCCACCTAAGGATGTGATAATTGCATTCAACAGGCCGATCTGAACTTGTTGGGTACCAAAGTCATAAACAAACTTCCAGATAATACCTGCACCCACAAAGGAGATTGCCATCGGCATAAACAAGATAGCTTTTGCCAGAGCTTCGTATTTTACCTTGTCTGCCAAGACAGCAAATCCCAGGCCAATTGAAACCGTACCGCCCACCATGACGACGATCCATTTCACCGTGTTGCCATAGGATGAACTCCAGAAGGAACTCCATAAGGCTTGCGGGGAACTCGTGTCAAACTCAGCTGTCAGCGCATAATGATAGTTTTCAAAAACCCCCCAACATGGCTGACCCGTCTTACACGTAGTAGCCGCAGACGCAGTACCATCTTTGTTTTTGAAACTTAAACCGATGGTGTTGAACATTGGATAGACAATAAAAAAGGACATAACCACTAGCGCAGGCAGCAAGTATAACCATGGTGTCAGCTTGCCTTGCTTCATGATTTGTGGAACATTACGTGAAGCCATGTCTTCCTCCTATAAAAAATGCAAATAGAGGGCGTCTTAATAAGACGCCCTCTATTGAAAAAGTTACTGGAGTGCTTCTGCTTGTACTGCGGCTGCTTCAGACAGTGCAGTATCCAGATCGCCACCATTGAGGTAATCT
>JARROY010000293.1:0-3587 GCA_037383445.1 Anaerolineales bacterium
GTGTTGGGTTGCTCTCCCATGTGGACGCTTTGTGTGGATAAACATAATCTTTAAAAAATCAGTCCCGTATCTTGAGACTGATTGAGGCCGCGGGACCTGGATTCGAACCAGGGCTTTGTGTTCCAGAGCACACAAATTTGCAATCACGCATCGAAATTGTCCACAGGATGTGATGGAGGTTGCACCAGTTTGCACCACGTTGTGTGCTGCAAATCGGACCGAAAAAATTGGGATAACTATGTGGTACACTGATTTGTGAGGGTAGGTATCTGCTTCCCTAATTCAACACCCGAGGGAAAAATGGCCGATGCAATAACATTTGGACTAGCACGCATGCGCGTGGAATACGGCGAGCGGAGGGACTTTTTACCAAAGCTGGTGGCAGATTTGGTAAAGCGTGGTGCTCGAGTGCATCTGGAATATGGGTACGGCGCTGGTCTAGGCTTGACAGAAGCAGATTACCTGAAAGTCGCTCCGGGGGTTCAATTTGTTTCGGTTCAGGAAGTATTTAAACAGCAATATGTGCTGGTCTTACGCTGTCCGGCGAATGAGTATTTGGAAATGATGGAACCGGGTTCCTGCCTGATCTCCATGCTGCACTATCCCACTCGCCCTCACCGAGTGGAATTCCTGCGTTCGCTGGATATCGAGGCAGTATCGCTGGACTCGCTCAAAGACGATTCCGGCCGCCGCATGGTCGAAAACCTGCGCTCTGTGGCCTGGAACGGTTTGGAAGCCGGTTTCCAGGTGCTGCAGCGCACTTATCCACCGCCAGGTTTGGGAAGTCCAAAACGTGCGCCTATCCATGCCACTGTTCTGGGAGTGGGTGCGGTCGGCATCCACACGGTGCAGGCAGCCAGCCGCTATGGCAATATAAAACTCTGGCAAACACTGGCCGAACGTGGCACCCCCGGCGTACAGGTAACCGCCATTGACTACGACCTGGCCGGGCGAGAAGATGTTATGCGTGACATCCTGGCACGCACCGACTTGCTGGTAGACGCCACCCAGCGGCGCGACACCAGTAAACCGGTTGTGCCCAACGAATGGGTTGGTTACCTGCCTGAGCATGCCGTGATCGTAGACCTATCGGTAGACCCGTATATCTGCCAGTATGAACCCATCCAGGTTAAAGGCATTGAGGGCATTCCACAGGGCAATCTGGATCAGTATGTTTTCATGCCAGACGACCCTGCTTATGAGCGCTTACCAGACTGTATCTCCACAAAAAACCGCCGCCATACGGTGTCGTGTTATTCCTGGCCAGGTATCCGTCCCAAGCAATGCATGAAATTGTATGGGGAACAAATCCGTCCGATATTAAGAATCATCACAGATCGGGGTGGCATTCAGAATATAAACTCGCGCGGCCGGTATTTTGAACGGGCCATCATGCGAGCATTGCTTTCACAATGGGTAAGCCATTCACCCGCCCAAGGCACTATCAAATCAGAACAGGAGGATAAAGGATGAACCCACCCAAAACCATCGGGTTCCCCCGGATGCAGAACGAAATCGGAGAGAAGCGCGTCTTCTTGCCTGAGTTTATCCAGTATCTTGCCAACCAGGGCATGGAAGTGTACATCGAAGAGGGGTACGGCGCACGTTCTGGTTACACTTATGAAGATTACAAGCGCGCCAGTCTGAACATGCACATGTGCAGCCGTGAACAGGCTTTCGAAAAAGATGTGTCCATCATATTGCGCAGCCCCAAACCCGAAGAGTTTGAGCTTGTCAAACCTGGAAGCACGCTGATCTCCATGCTACACTATCCAACCCGTCCCAACCGCCTAACCCACTTGCAAGAACTTGGCATCAAATCTATCTCGCTGGATAGCATCGTCAACGACAGTGGTATCCGCCTGGTAGAAAATATGAAAGCTGTCGCCTGGAATGGTCTCGAAGCAGCCTTTGACTGGCTCGAAAAACAATGGCCAGGCCTGGTGCGCCCCGACAGGCAACCCATCCGGGTTTTGATTCTTGGAACGGGAATGATTGGGAAACACGCAATTGAAGCCGCTACCAAACTAGGGAATGTGGAACGCAACAACGACCACATCGTAGCAAAAGGCGCGGGCGCGATCGCACTGTCTGTGGGACGGAATCTTTCGTCTAACCCGGTCACGATGGAAAGATTAATTAGGCAATGCGATATCCTGGCAGACGCCACCCAACGCCGCGATACCAGCCAACCAGTAATTCCAAATGAGTGGATCGCCTGGCTGCCAGAACATGCCGTAATCGCAGACCTGGCCGTAGATCCCTACACTCTGGATGTTGAACCCCCGATAGTGCGGGGCGTTGAGGGTATCCCCCAGGGCAACCTGGACCAATATATCTTCCCTGCAGATGACCCCAAGTGGGACGAACTTGTGCCCTCATCGATTCCTTCTCAACACCGCCGCACAACAGTCACGTGTTACTCTTGGCCAGGCGTGCATCCCGAAGCTTGTATGCGGCACTATGCCCACCAATTAGAACCACTCCTATATCACCTGATTAAAAAAGGTTACGACGGTCTCTCCCTCGAAGGGGATTACTTTGAGCGCGCAATCTACCGCGCTACTCTCAAAGCCTGGTTGCAAGATGAGGCAGACAAAACCGGGAGAAAGCAAAAAGGATCGGAATAAGAAAATGTTGGAGTGATTCTAATCCGTTGTTCCATTTTCTTAGCGAAGTTTTCCCTGGCTGTAAGAGCCTTTTAAGAAAATCAGCCCCCAACGAATTGGGAGCTGATAAGGCCGCGGGACCTGGATTCGAACCAGGGCTTTCTGTTCCAGAGACAGACGTCCTGCCACTAGACGATCCCGCAGTGTAAGCGGTCGCTATTCTAACATGTCTGGTAATTTTCTTCAAGAAAAACAAACGCATCTGGCTGCTGATGATATACTGAGGATATGAGTAAGTCGCAGCAATCTGTTACGGTCTCTCAGGCTGTGGACGATTTCCTAAATGTTACTCTTTTGTCAAGGAGTGAAAACACGGCCAGGAGCTATAAAAATGCTTTGAATAATTTCCTGGCAGTCTTGGAGGATAACGATATCACTCCCGAGGAAACTCCCGTTAATCAACTGGATGAATCAGCAGTTTCCTGGATGCTAAGCGCCTTAAAAGGGTATTCGCCGGCAACAGAACAGCTGTATACGGTGGCGGTGACGCGGTTTTTCCAATACCTGATGGCAGAAGAGCTGGCCGAGATCAATTTTCAGAGGATGCAGCTGATCGTGCGAACTCGCAGCCGCAAGGCAGGTCAACGTTTGCCGCAATTTCCGAAGGAGGATATTGATGCGGTCATCGATTATGCGAGTGAATTTCCAAGGTACAACTTTGAGACTCAAAAAGACCGGCTGATTGCATACCGGGATGCCGCCCTGATCATTACATTAGCGGATACGGGGCTGCGCGTGCACGAAATCTGCAACCTGCGGCGGGGTGATATCGATTGGAATGAGTACAAAGCGATCATCATCGGGAAGGGGGATAAGCAAGCTGTGGTGCGATTCTCCTCCAGGGCGATCCAATCGATTAAGCATTACCTCGAGCTTCGTACTGAATTGGATGGCGGATCAGGGAGGCCGCTAAGATCG
>JARROY010000294.1:0-5583 GCA_037383445.1 Anaerolineales bacterium
CCCCAAAATACCCATACCGGCGCAAAACTTTCATCAGTGTCTCGTTGGAACTGCTGGTTACTACAATCTCGCTGCCATTAACATTTAAGGTTAGTTGCATAAAAAACTCCCATTCAGGTCTTCATCTACCTTAAAACTTGTTTTACAAAACCGTCTTGACAGTTAAAAAGCCGCCTTTATTCTGGTTGGCTTCATTAATTTTATCCACAGAACCTAAGACTGCCACCGTACCCTGTTTGGAGATAGCATCCAGCACATCTGCCAGTTTTTTGAAATCCTTTACCTTGGTGTTTAGAACCTGGTCCCGCACCTGTTGCCGAATTTCATCACTATATCCTGTCAGATACCTGACCATCGAAGAATAACCCTTTGCATCTGGCAGTTGGTAGCTGTCCATGTCTCCAATTGTCCCGATAATCGATTTGACCAATTCTGAGTCCGACAATTCAATATTGTGGAGAAAATTAGCCGTCCCATCGTAGTTCTCAAGGGTTTGGATTAGGTTGGGGTCGCGATAAGAGATGTAATTGAAGGATCCCGAAAATTGATCAAAGGAAATGAACCCACCATATGCCCCACCCTGCACCCGGATTTTTTCCCAGATATAGGTGGTGCCGAGGTATTTCCGAATCACGTTTATCGAACCGTGCGGCTCGAATCCCAAGTCATAGATATTAGCCCCTTTGCCAACATAATTAACCTGAGCGGGGATCGTTAATCCCTCCGCCTTAGCTGGTGCATCTGGCTGCCACTCAACAGCTGGCTTGGTTTTCTGGGGCATTGCTTGGATAAATTTTCCAAGTTTCGGGCTAATCTGCTGCCAGTTGTCTCGGTCGAGGGTCACATTGAGCAGCATTGTATTCCGGTTGATCACAAGATCTCGAATCTCATTGAAAGTTGCTGCAATTGAGCCCCAATCATCCTCTAATCGAGACATCAGGTCGCGCGAGAAGAACAAATTTTCAATCCCGCTAGTTTGTTCGTCCAACCAACCGCCCATGCTCTGTCTGGACTGCAATCGGCGGTTTACCGCACCGTGACCAGAAGGCACCAGCCCTGCTTCCATCTTCGCTTTTCGTTCGGTAAGTATCTGCCGGAAACGTTCTGGGCGGTCATATTCCGTGGTGAGGAGAATATCCTCTAAGATTGCCAACAGCTCATCCATCTTATCCACGGTTGCTTTCGCTCTTACCACCAGCCGGGCGACAAAATCTTTTGAATGGTATTTATTTTGCAGCAGCAAAGACGGTGAAATCCCACCAGTTTCACGCCCTATCCTTTGGGAAAGCTGGACAAAATCTTCCTTTTGGGTACCCATCTTCAGCATTCCGCCTGCGAAAAGTTTTAAATAAGGCAGCAAGTCCTGGGGAACACCGGTCAGATCAAAGCTCAGATCAAAATATACGATCCCGTTGGTAAACAGATCATGGTACAAAACCTCTACTCCATCTTGGGAGAGCACTTCCAGTGGAATCGTTTTGTTTTCTCGCTCCAGGTCTTCCAGGGTAAGGGTCGGCAGGGTGGCAAGTGCTTCAGGAGGATCAGGTGTCTCTTGAATCTTTTTGAGTTCCTGAGTATAGGCGACAATCTTCTCCATTTCTGGATCCGACAAAGACTCTTGGATCACCTGTAGCCGTTTGGTTTCTTCCTCAGCCTCACGACTGTTCAGTTCTGGGTCTGGTTCCATGATCACAGTGCTTCGATGAGTATTTTCAACCAGGTATTTTCGGATCAGGGATTCGAAATACTGCTGACCACCAGCCAGGCGGTCTTTAAGAGCCTGGAGCGGCTTTTCGTACGCCAGCGGGGCAAAAGGGTCGCCGTCATACAGCCATGTGGTCAATGTACTCAGCATCAACAGCAATCCGCGGGGGAATGAACCCGTATTATTCTCCCTCAAACGGAACTCAACCGTATTCATCGCTGCCGCCACCATATTTAGTTGGCGCAGATAAGGATTCAAGCCGCCCCCAACTAAATCCTCACCATATCCGCTGTCTATCAAAGCTTTGCGCAGCGGGGATGCCGCCGTCCCTACCAGGATATGACTGAGAATACTTAATCCTAAAACTTCCTCTGCATCCGTTTGTTCATCCAATGCCCAATTGGCAGACACATAATATTTAGGCTCCTCTTCCGCACTTACGGCGTAAGGTTCTGTTACCCGCAAGGTCTCCTCGAAAGGCGCCTGCATTGGAACTGCTGATGAGACCTGAAGATGTAGGCATTGGAAGGGTGGTAATAGGTATCAAAAAATGCCTTGAACTGTTCATAGGTCAGGTCGGGGATATTGCGCGGGTCTCCCCCAGAGTTATACTGGTAAAGGTTATCCGGGAAAAGTGATTGCTGGTTGATCTCACCCAGGCGATCATTGGGATTAGAAAGCGCTCCTTTCATTTCGTTGAACACCACTCCCTTATAAACCAGGTTCCCGCTTTCCTCATCAATGCCATAATGCCAACCTTCCTGGTCGAGGATATGGGCTGGGAGCAGTGGATGAAGGGTGGCATCCATATAGACATCAATCAGGTTATAAAAATCCTGCAAGTTCTGGCTCGCCAAAGGGTAGCAGGTTTTATCCGGAAAGGTGAACGCATTTACAAATGTTTGCAGGGAGCCCTTGATCAATTCAACAAACGGCTCCTTGACCGGGTATTTTTCCGAACCATTCAGAACCGAATGCTCTAAAATGTGTGCTACCCCGGTTGAGTCTTGCGGAGTAGTGCGGAAATTGATGCCAAACACTTTGTTTTCATCGTCATTAGAAATTGAAAGCATTCTTGCACCAGTGGCAAGGTGTTTATAAAGCCGCCCAGTGCTGTTCAATTCAGGGATTTCTCGTTCTTCCACAAGTTCAAAACCATATTTTTGAGTCATTTTTCTTCCTTGAAAAAATTGGGGTTGATGAAATGTCGATTGACCAACCAAATGCTTTATTGCGCTCGATTACTCGAACTGTTCCAGACATCTCCGTACCAAAACTTTGGCAGTATGCGAACGGTATTCAGCCGAAGCCCATTGATCTTCTGCAGTTAGGTAAGCGGCCTCAGCTGCTTCTAAAACGCCGTCATTTGCTTCGCCATCCAAAATCGTCTGGGGTGCTTTTCCAAACCCACCCAGAACAATCCGGGTTCTACCGGAAGGCCAACGAGCTGCCGCTGCACACACTACCGGCCGGTCAGCCGGAGTCCGGGCAACATAATGGTAGGCCAACGCCGTTTGCAGCGAAATAGTCACTTTGGTGATCAAAGCACCAGGCCAAGTTCCATTCCGCAAGGGTAAAAATTCCCCCAGTGTTTGTGTCACCTCACCTGGCTGCCAGTACAGTTCCGAATCCAACGCAAGCATGGCAGTTAAAAAAGGCGAACGACCGCCACCAGACACCAGACTACCGGCAACTGTCCCCGACTGCCGGAGGTTATAAGCACTCTCATGCCTGACAGCCTGTACCAATGCAGACTGGATTCCCTCAATTCCAAGCAGCGATTGTAAAGTTGTCGTTGCCCCGATCTCCAGTGATCTGCCTTTTGTTTCCATCTTGTTCAAGCCTAAATTTCGCAAATCCACAACGGTCACCTGCTGGTCAGATGGGGCATTCAAGACTGTTCCACCACCTAGCGGAACTGTTTTTGGTTCCGTCCTCGTTAATAACCTTAGTGTTTCTTCCAGAGTCTCTGGTCGTAAATATTCAATGATCACAGCTCAATCTCCTTATCCGGACATCATTCATCCATCTCAGGGTCGGTGTCAGGGTAAACCTTCCAGCTCATTCCTTCAAAACTATCGGGATGGGTTAAATCCGGGGGTATATCAATCATTAAACCTTCTGCTTCAGCAAGAAGTTCTCCATCCATATCATATAAGTACGAGGAACATTCTGCCATGCGGCCGCGGTCCCTTTTCACAACACCTACGGCACGCAGCGGTGTGTTAACCGGCGTTGGTTTGCGGTACCTGGTTGTCAGCCTACCGGTGAATAAAAACCGGTTTGGGTCATCCGCCATCAAAGAGCGCGCCAGAGTCTCATCCAGAATTGTCGCCACGATCCCACCATGAGCAACACCCGGATACCCCTGGAATTGCTCTCCAATCACGACCCGGCTTTCTACCTGTCTGTCATCATTCACATAAAACGACAGCTGTAATCCTGATTGGTTTTCCATGCCACACACAAAACAATGAGAAGCGTTTGGGAGTTTTGTTTTCATATTTGAAATTATACTCTACCCCTTTTGATCTCATCAATTTTTATTCGCAACGAAAGCACCATAGCTGATACTTAAAAATTACCCGCCAAGGCATTAACGCGTCAATTTCCTCTAACGGTATAATAGGTGCAACATGTCAGCTGGTTTACTCGCCCTTTACTCGATCACCTTTTTTGTCGCCCTCTGGCTCGGCTTCTACCTTCTGGCACGAGACCTCCGCAAACGTTCTTTACGGCTTACCGGATTTGGTTTGGGTTTTTACGCCGCTGCCCTATTTTTTGAGGTCCTCCAAAGCTTCAGCCCGCCCCCGTTAAACCGAATAATCGCTGAAATTCCTAATTCATTCATCTACCTGCCAGCCCTCTTTTGGACAGGCACCCTGATCGAATTACTCCCTGAGGAAACCCCAAATAAAGACAAACTCTCCGGAGTTTGGCAGTGGCTGGTTCTTCCGTTGACATTCCTGGCAGTTGTGATTCACGGGTTTTATGGCTTTTCATCTTTGTTTTTGGCAGGCATTGTCGTTATCCCGCTGACTGGTGCATATATAACTCTGTTGGTTTCCCTAAAACGGCGGGAAGAGCAGGTCCCTCTCGGCTTACCACTTTTGGCAACCATTTTTTTCGGTCTTGCAGTTGGGCTGGCACTCCCCTTTACCTGGCTCCCGCGATCCTTGGTGATACTCTCGATTGGTTTCGATCTGCTCTGTCTCGGGGTAGGAATTGCCATCTTTGATGCATTTGAAGAAGGTCACCGTCTGGCGGAGGACATGCTGCGTAGTTTTATCACCACTCTTCTCTTGGCGTTATTGTTCAGCATTCAAATCGCACAGGTTGTCGCCTTGGATTCACAGCTAACCTTTGGGATCATCACGCTGCTCTTCTCGGTACTTGCCTCATCGGTATTTGTTTCCACCTTCTTCAACCACATCCAGAATGCCTTCAATCAATTAAATTTAATTGGTCTGCGGGGCATTGACCGGCAAACATCTCAACTCAAAGCCGCTGCAAGTGTTGTTCACCGGATCAACCCGAAGATCAATTTCAACCAGCTCTCAGAGGCTGATTTCCACCGACTCACCCGCAAGGCCATCAGCTATTTCGGTGACCTTCCACGTTTGGCCAGCAGCCCATTAACGTATTTTCCGCTCGTCACACAGCGCCTTGCAGAACGGAACGCCCGCACCGACTCGCTGGAACGCGCCCACGAATTGAAATCACTTCTTTCTGAAAGCATTCAGCGTCTCAAACCTCCCGGAGATGATTTATTCGGCACCTCTGATGCTTGGCGCTATTACAATGCGCTCTATTTTCCTTATGTGGTCGGGCTCAAACCCTCACGGCGCTACCACCCCAATTCCAATTTAGCGGAACAC
>JARROY010000295.1:0-8950 GCA_037383445.1 Anaerolineales bacterium
CATTTAACTATTGACAACTCAAATAATTATGATATAGTAGATGAAGATACTATTATTTTGGTTGGATCAAGAGAAACCTCCGTATCCTTATTACTGGTTTCCTCTTACGGATCTCCCCATCTCTTGTTCCCATACACCGGGCTGCTCCCCACAGCCCGGTGATTTTTTTAGCAGATTACAAAATCCACTGTTCGGCTACAGCGCTCAAATCACTCATTCCAAAAACTTTAGACCGGCTACGTTTGATCGATAAAGGAGATGGTATGGAAACCAATCATTTGCAACCTGTCATCATTCCACCTGGTTCAGGGAAAAATTTGGAATTCATGGGGGTCACACACAAGCTCACACGCACACAAACTGGCGGCGGTTATTATCTATTCGAAAGTGAGTTTGGTCCAGAATCCGGCAACAGCCTCCATGTACATCGCTTTGAAGACGAAGTCGTCTATGTTCTGGAAGGAGCACTTGAGATCAGGCTCGATAACAGAACTTTAGAAGCTGGTGCAGGTGGCGTGGCACACCTGCCAAAAAACATTCCCCATGCGCTCTATAATCCTTTTAAAACGCCTGTAAGATTTATCGCAGTCGCAATCCCCGGTGGTATGGAGTTTTTCTTTGAAGAGATCGCAGCAGCTAAAACAGCCGGCACTCTCGATGATGCGATGCACAGAAAGATCTCTCAAAAATATGGGATTGAGTGGTTGGAGTAGTCAGTCATCAGCCCCAACTATGCTTAGTACTCTTTCAAAGGTAAACCATAAGACCTGCTGCCAGTTTGATTAAATTTAGCAGCAGGTCTTTTAACCCTTATTATTTAATAGTCGTCAGAAAACACCTCAAATTGAGGGGGCCCAGTTTTCAAATTTATTCTGGCATGAACTGATCCATTTCAGGCAGGGACGTCAAATAGACTGTAAACTTTTTGTAGACTTCCCAAGGCATGATTTCTTTCAGATGATGACCACCAGGGGTAACGCCAGTTCGTAACGCGTTGATAAAATCTGCTTCTGACCAAAATGCCAATTCTCCACCTGGCGTGAGGTTGGGTGTAATCAGCTTCACGGTTGGGTCGGGATACTCTGCACCTGCCAGTTCTACCCCATGGCAATCTCGGCAGTCATTGGTACTGACTAAGTAATCTCCATATTCCACGCTCACTCCACGCGCTGGAGCAGTGACGTGCGTTTCATGGCTGATAGTCTCCACCGGCAATGGGGGGAACACACCCACAGCGTTCATGATTATTGCAAATGGTGTGAAATTCTGGCCTCTGATCACGTTATCGACAGGTGGAACGGTTTTGAGGTAGGCAATGATCGATGCTAAATCCTGATCACTCAATTGCGATGTGGAATTTACCGCTGGCATGAAGATAGGTTTCCCCTCAGGGTCTACACCATGGCGGATGGCGCGTACATAATCTTCATCTGAGGTAAATTCATCCCCAATCCCGCCTTTACCTGTGGTGATATTGACAGCATTCAGTGATCCTATCATAGGATCATCTAGAAAAGCTTTACCGCCGAGGTCATCACCATGACAGCCCGTACACAGTGTTTCCACTCGATGTTTTCCAAAGGCAAGACTGGCCTCATCCGTTGGAATGGTTAAGTTCGATGGGGGAAACTCGTAAGTTTTGTTGAGACGGCCATTACCAATTAGGAAAAACACAAACCCGGCGATCAGCACCAAGCCGATCAATGAACCGATCACAATTCCTATCCATTTAAATATCTTCTTCATTTTCAAAATCCCTTTCCCTAAATAAATTTTTCACCGCCAATAAAATCTAAATAAAATTATACGCCTATTATTGATAAACTTGATAAACAAAATCACAGTTTTATCGGTTTAAAATTGGGATTTTTACATGGGTGGATTTTATACTTTACTTGTTGGCTTGGTTTTATCCCCGCTAGCCGCTAGACCGGAGGATGTAGTAGGTGGCGCGCTTGCTGCCCATCTTGATCAATACCCCCTTCTTGACCAGATCGGCAAAATCTCGGCGTAAGGTTTCAGGGTGCACTTCAGGGCACAAATCCTGATAGTCACTGCTGGTGATGCGCGGAGTCTGCGCCAAAAAATCCAACGCTTGCATCTGGCGCGGGTTCAGTTCCAAATCCTTATAGAGAGAAAGATCGGGGAGCAGTTGAGTTGGAAAGGACTGTCCAAATAAAGTCACTCGAAAGGCACCCCCAGCCTCTTCAAATTGCGGTGCCCGCAGACCATTTTGGCGCATGGATGTCACCACGCGGTTGAGCCCGTACCCCAACCGTTCGACAAAGCCCATATCCGAGAGCACCTGTACAATCACTGCATTCCTGGAGAAACGCGCCTTCAGCAAATTATGCAAGTTGACGGGTCCCGGGAGCTCGCCGGGGGAATGCACTTCCAGCCGGTCGGAATAGATATATAAATGGATGTTGTCCCCCTGCTGGTTGTAATCCCGGTGAGCGACCGCATTCACCAGCAGCTCCCTCACCGCATTATAGGGATATTCAGGGGTATCCTGATGGGTCAGCCCAACCATGCGCACCACGCTGCGCAGGTTATCCTGGATAAATGCCTCTGCCTGGCGCAGCTGTTGGGGAAGCGTGCCGGAAATATCCTGGCGTAAAAATTCATCCGAGAATGAAATTCCGGGAAAGCGCGCCGCCAAGATGGTGGCATTCGGCAGCCAGCGTTGAGGATACCTGCCGAAAAGTAACAGTGCTGCATACGTCGGGCGGAAAGTCTGCCCTTCTTTTGTCAGGCAGCCACGTGCCAGCAGGGTTAGCTGCCAATCTTCTTCCGATCTTTTGAGCACCTTCAGATAAGCCTCAATTTGAGATAGGTCTAAATCCTCCATTCCGGCATCCGGGGGGACTCTGGACTCAAACTGGAGGACGCCCCGAGCCACGAGGAGTTCTCTCAACCGACGTGCTGGGAAGGGGACATTATGCCGTCCATCACGCATCAGATAGCGCCCCTGAAGATGATAGACATTCGGCAAGCCATCTGGCACCCTTACAATCACCACCTGCTTTCCGGAAACGTTCTGCAGCACCGGAACAGGCAGCACCAGCACCGGGTCGATCAGCAGAGAAGCCTGAAATACCCGATCAACCGCTTGTTCGGGATCTTTTACTCCCTGCAACTTGCCGCTGCGTGGGGATACTCCCAGAATCACTTTACCGCCCTGCATATTCGCCATGGCAGCCAGGGTCTCCGACAATTCTGTCAGACCGGCTGATTCCGGGAACCAATGCAAGGTTTCACTCATCCCCTGTTCCAGCAATTTGAGTACGTTTTCGAAATTGGGCTGCGGCTCAGACATAAAATTATTATGGCACGATTTAGAAAAGGCTGCAAAGTAAAAACCGACTAGGTCGGTTTAACAATTTTGGTATTGTATTGGTTAACTACTGTAAACAAGAAGCGACGAATAAGTTATAGATGAACCGTATCATTGCGTTTCGGGAAGTGGACATTCTGCAGCCCTTTTTGCTGTAAAAGGTCTCTCAAAGGATATGCGCCGCGTTTTTCCCCGTGCACCAGGAAGATTTCTTTCACCCGTCCTTCAAGGCTCGTCGCATATTCCACCAGAAAGTCCTGTCCTGCATGGGCAGAAAAACCCTGAATGTTGCGGACTTCAATCTTATTCTCGTAGACTTCACCATAGATCTTGACCTGCCGGACACCCTCGATCATCCTGCGGCCCAAGGTATGCGGTGCTTGCCAGGAGACAATCAGCAAGGTGTTTTTGGGGTTGCTGATATTATGGCGCAGGTGGTGCAGCACACGGCCAACTTCCATCATCCCCGAGGCTGTAATGATGATCATTGGGTCCTTGCGCATATTTAACTCTTTCGATTCTTCCACTGATCGAATATAGGTCAGCCGATCGAAGCCTAAAGCCGCCTGGTGGACATCATCCCGGATCATCTCGCGCGCTTCCTGGTCAAAATCGTGCGGACGAAGCCGGAAGACATCGGTTGCGTTGACCGCCAGCGGACTGTCGACAAAAACGGGCACAGTGGGAATATCTCCCGAATCCATCATGCGGTGGATCGCATAGACCAGTTCCTGAGTGCGCCCGACGGCGAAAGCAGGGATGATTACCTTGCCACCCCGGCCCAAAGTCCTGCTCAATACCTGCTGGAGATCCTCGCAGGCACGCTCATAGGATGGATGGGGCCTATCACCATAGGTGCATTCCATAAGCAGGTAATCGGCATTAAACGGCATCACCGGATCCTTGAGGATGGGCATGTTCGGCCGTCCGATATCCCCCGAAAACCACAAACGTGAAGTACGTCCTTTCTCCTCAATATCCAGAACGATTGCTGCCGATCCTAAGATATGGCCGGCTTCGACAAACGATACCCGCACCCCGGAGGTTCGCCGCGCTCCTCCCGCCGTTTGTTGACATATCGCACATCCGATTCTTGAATATGCGCTGAATCTTTGAGCATGATCTGGCACAGATTGACGGTCGAATGAGTGGCATAAATCGGACCATCGTAGCCATGCTTGGCGAGATTAGGCAGGTTGCCGCTGTGATCAATATGGGCATGGGAGAGCAAGACTGCATCGATTGAGGCTGGTGGAAAACGGAAAGACCGGTTTACGGTGTAGGTATCTTTTCGTCTTCCCTGAAAAAGACCGCAATCGAGCAGGATGGTAGACCCGTTTACCTGCAGGTAGTGAGCAGAGCCAGTGACTGTTCGAGCTGCACCCCAGAAATGAATCTCCATACCGCCATCCTTTGATCAATCAAAAATGAGAAGTGACTGCATCCCCCAGAATTTAAAAATCCTGTGTGATTTGGAAGATTTGATCGCCATATTCTTGGAAGCGCCAGGGGACAGCTTTCATCAGTTCAGCAAGTGCTTCTTTAGACTCTGGCAGTGCATGGCCAATTTTTTCCATCACATCACGTGGCAGCACAATATCCGACTCGACACCAATCTTCCGGGCTTTTTGTTTGCGCCAATTGCGCAGCGCTTCAATCAAGTTAATAATCCGGTCATCAATATAATTGTTTCGCGGGCGCTTCGTCGGGGCATCATTCTTCCCCTCCGAGACCGCCTGCAGCATCGCCTTGCCATGGCGCCGTACTTGGCCGGGCGTCATCCCTGGCAGTTCTGAGAGCTCTTCTATGGTTTTAGGAGATTTTTCGGCAATTGCCACCAGAGTCCTATCCCCAATCACTTTGAAAAGTGGCCGGTCTAAACTCTTGGCGCGCTCTTCGCGGTATTCCGCCAAATACTTCAGAATGGTAACCTGCTGTGGTTTCAGGTCGTAGACACCGCTCACCCGCCAAACGTCCACGCCGTGCGGTTCAGGGGGTTTCCCATTGACCTGAGTCAGGCGGGAGAAATCCTCTTTGGCAATCGGCCACCGTTTCTTTTTTTCTAACGCCGCAGCCAGCAGGTTGCGTAAACGAATCAGGTAATGGGTATCGAGGCTGGCATATTCGAGCATCGGCTTCGGCAGAGGTCGTTTCCCCCAATTGGCTCTCTGGTATTTCTTCTCCAGTTCAACGCCGAATTCATCTTTCAGCAAGCTGCCCAACCCAACTTGTTTCCGTCCCAAGATTCTGGCAGCAGCCATTGTGTCAAACAAATTTTTGAAACTAAACCCAAAATCACGCTGAAGAGTTAGCAAATCGTATTCGGCAGCATGGAATACTTTCTCAATCTTCGGATGGGAAAAAATTTTCCCCAGAGCAGAAATATCCTCCAAAGCCAGGGGGTCCACCAGGTAATCTGATCCTGGGATTGAGAATTGAATGAGGCAAACTTGTTCCCGGTATGCGAATAAGCTGTTCGATTCGGTATCCACAGCCACAATCGGCTGGGTTCGCAGTTTTTCGACCACACGACCCAGGTCAGCTTGCTTTGTTATCAGGGTGGGTTGTATTCGTTTTTGGGCCATTGCTGGAGTAATTATAGTACAGCTTTTAAACGCCGACCAAAGTTTTTAAAGTTTAATTCTAATTCAGCAACTGCAAACAATAAAATTTAGATCTCAGCCACCTGATTCAAAACACCCTATTCCGTACCAGCACTTATTCTTCAAATGATCACCCGCCTTTATTCCTGATCTACCAATTTCTCAAGCCATTCTTCTCTCCAAAAATAATAGCAGGACCGATCACAGCGGCCAAAATCGATTGTCCCCTCGCAGAATAAGTCTTCCAGTAAAATCAACCCCTTGCTGGTGTGCATGCGCAAAGTTGCCTCATCCAGGAATTTCTCCACCCGCTTCTTGACAACTTGCTCAGTACCACAATAAATCCACATTTCTTCCATGAACGCACAGCCATTTTGCTCTTGCCAGGGGTTAAGAAGCGCTTGTATTTCCTGTTGTGATTTTACCCGCACCCTATCCCCTGGATTTAAATCCTCCCGCATCGAAGCTTTCGTTTGGTTGCTGTCATCACGGTCTTTGCTAAAAAGCTTTCGCCAATAATACCGGAGATAACGCAAACGACGTTTGCTGAAGCTTTTCAACCGGTTGCGAAACTGCCAAATAATTTCTAGAGTTGAAATCGGATCGGCGACTTCCTTGTAAAAATATAACTGGCATTTAGAAGTCGCATTTGGCGCATAACTCGAATTCGGCAAATTGTTGTTCTCTGTGGAGTTTGCGCAAGGAGGATAATTGCTCATTGTTCCATATCTCCTCTATCGATTGTTCGTTGAGATTACCTACAATGTAATCTCCATCCAGATCATGGCGGCAGACTGTCACACCGCCATCCCAATAGACGGTCATTCTCTCTTGAATGGTTTCACAGCTTGTTTCTCTTATAATTGGCGGGGAAGCAATTTTATAGTTCGCAAAAGATTGAGAGATGGCTCCCCCCAATGTAGCATGATCGACAAGCTCTGCCCAAGTGTCTTGATAGCCTTCTTCTTCATATTTATTATCATCTGCACGGAGAAAAACAGTCTCAACAACTGGTCCCCGGAGACCAAGCTGTTTGCGAGTGTTTAAAAAACTGCCGATATTTTCCCGAATGGATTCCAAATTTGAATTCTCCATGAGCAGATTATGGGTGTTGGTTGCATCACCTAAAATTGAAAAGATGATATGGTCTGCACGGGTCATACCGGTTTGTAAAATCTCGGTTCCCATTTCCTTATCGAACAGTATTCCATTGGTCGTCATTCGAACGGCGAGACCTTTTAGTTTGATGTAGTGAATCATTTGCGCGATCTGAGGATGCAGTGTAGGTTCTCCATGAAGGTCGAGGTAAATTCTACGCACACCCAGTTTCGCGGCATCATCCACAATCCGCGTGAACAAATCCCAATCCATGTAGCCTCTTTCGCGCATACATCTTCGTCCAGGACAAATCGTGCAATCAGCATTGCAGAGATTAGTAGGTTCGAGCTGCAAACTAAGTGGAATTTTATGGCGAGAATTTAACCATCCTACCCGTTTACGAATCCCGTAAGATGCCTCCTGAATGAGCGCTTGGACATCTTGAGCTGATCTTATATACCTCATCTCTTTCAGGGCATAAGAAATACCGGGAATACCACTCTCGATTCGATTCAGGCTTGCCCACTTTAAAAGCGGTTCCAGGGCATCTTCACGCGAGAGAACTGGTGAAATTACGGAATAAGGGAGCCGTTGATATACATAATCATAAGAACCGGGGAAAACCACAATATTTTTGCTAAAGCCCGCTTTGAATTTATAAACGCCCCATAAACCATCCCTTCGGCTGTAATCCGGCAATTCCTCTCCCGAAGATACAATATCGCCGATTTCGTCAGGAATCCCCCACAGGTCATAAGAACGGCAGCCTCTTTCCTTGAGCAGTTTAATGGCCTCCCAAACCAGCAGGTAATTTGGATTTAAATTTCCAGTATTACTTGCGGAAGCCTGGTGGAAGAACCCGGCATGCTCGCCGAAAGAGTAGCTCAGGTTGACGGCAACGGGCTCATTTTCGTAATACGCAAAGAGCAGCAGGCTGTGTCCCTCAGCATCCAGGGATAGAAATTCGTTTTGATAATACTTGTACGGATGGATCGAGAAACCAGCTCGCTGCGCCGTGTTGTCCAGGAGTTCAAAAAAGGATTTTAAATCCGACTCGGTGCCAATTCGGGTTGTGAGGCCTTTCCGGGGGCCATCTTTGATCTTGCGCCGAGTGCTTTTTCGCATTTGGCTGAAGATCGTATCCAGGTCGGGAGTGAGGTCAACCGTAATCGTCGCACGAGGTTGATTGCCACAAGGTGTATACCGGAAACCACTCTGGTTAAGAATGGTGGCATCCTCCATATTTTCCATCCACGGGGGCTCAACTTTCAGGAGCACTGCATTATGGCAGGACGCAAGGTGGTGGATTTCCTGGAACAAGGGTTTGAAGATCTCTGGGTCAACCCATTTTCCGATTGGTCCACGCGGAACATAAGCCACGCTGAAATTACCAAGCGGGAGAGACTTTAACAGCAGTTGGGCGCCTGCGATAAGATGACCTTCTTTTCGCACACCGAATCGGTAGGCTTTCCAACCTAATTGTTCTTTTAATTGACCCCATTCCCAGGATTGCATCAATGCAAATGCCGGTTCGCGCAGAGCCAAAGCATTCCACGCATTCCGGTCATCTGAAGAAAGCAACTCTACCATCGTAGACCTCCCTTCAGAACACAAAATTAGCAACCTGAGCCCCTACAACCTAATTTCATTATACAAGTTCCATTACTCAGCCGCAAACCTCACCCCATCCCGACTGCTCCAAACTCAAAGAAAATTGTCTGGAAATAAACAGAACATTACAGAAAGATTAGTTGGAAATTCCTCCCGATCCAATATGGCAGGATTTTAACTGTTAAATTCCCATTTATTTCAATTCATCAGACCGATCTTTTAAAAGGAAACCGGACCCAATTCGCCAATCCAATCATCAACAGCGAAATGAGCCATGTCAGTGAGAGGTAAACCACTACTC
>JARROY010000296.1:0-3571 GCA_037383445.1 Anaerolineales bacterium
CATACCTAAGGTCTTTCATCTTCAATATTGAAACTCACCATCTTTGTGACAGCCAAATTGAGCAAGTGATTCAAGAATAAACTTATCTTAGCTTCCTCCCATCGCCTATGCGCACTGTGACTCCCTGCCGGTCGAGGTATTCCAAAAGGTCTTGCACATAGCGCCGGGTGGTGCTCCAATGATCTCTTGCCTGAGCAAGGGTAAAGGTTCCATGTTGTTCGGTGAGCTGCTTTACATCGGCAACCGCCTGATCAATATCACCAGGTCGGAAAACAACCTCACTCGAAACCGGCACCAAAGTTCCCAACGCCACCAGAGATTGATACAGATCTTCACCTATATCATCGACACAATCCTTGATCGTGGGTGGAGAGAAAGGTGAACTCGCAAAGCGATCTAAAAGTGCATCTACTTTCGCCTGTTGCCGGGAAGAGAAAACCACCTGGTGCTCAGGCAATCGAACAAGTGCTCCTTCAACAACCACCTCTCCTTGCGCAGACAAATGCTCAACGATTGCCGAAACAAAACGGGGGGGTAATTTGATGCGGCTCTTAATCTCTTCACTGGGCATACCCAAACGTAGTGGGTTCTTCTGGTGAAATTCTGCCAGGATTTGGAGATAATTTTCCTTCCCCTGCTCCCAATACGGCCGAGCTGCGACCCATGTTTTCGGCTGCAAGTTATTCGAGTCACCATCCATTACAATCATCTGCCCGGAAGATATTAAAGCCTGAACAGCCAGTTTGGAGGTATTGGATTCCAGATTAGCAGTTTTTAATACCTGTTCGTAGGGAGCCGCACCTAAAGTGATCAATGCCTGCAGAAGTACTTCCTCCGGGCTGCCTTTAGACAAAGCTTTCAACCTGTCGAGTACAGTCGAGGAAAAGCGCTTATATCTTCTTTTGGGATGAGAATCCAACACAACGCCACCACCAAGGGTCTCCCCGGGAGAGGGTCTTCTCAGGATATAGCGGTCCCCTCTTACGGCCACGACAGGGTGGATCATTTCTAACTGAAGCCATCCAGTTTCGCCAGGAAGAAGCGTTTCAGCACCAATTAAGCGTACCCGGGCAATCATCTCTGATGCACCAATAAACAGCTTTACTTCTGTATTATGTTCCAATGGTTGAGATGCATCCGGCAGCAACCGGAACTCCACATCCATGCGTCTTGTCTCAGCCAGGGTACCGCGATGGGCAACCACCTGTCCACGCTGCACATCTTGCAGATCAATCCCAGAAATATTAACTGCCGTACGAGAACCAGGCAAAGCGCGTTCTTGTTTTTTCTTATGAGTTTGCAAGCCACGCACTCTTCCACGCAAGCTGCCAGGCATAATAACCACTTCGTCCCCGACGGTCAAATGTCCATCCATTAGAGTGCCGGTCACCACTGTTCCAAAACCCGAGATAGTAAAAACCCGGTCAATCGGTAAGCGCGGCCGGCCTAAATCAGGTCGATGCGGAGTTTGAGATAATACATCCTGCAGAGTGTTTTGGAGCTTATCTATATTTTCCCCAGTTTTTGCCGACACGCGTACAATTGGAGCATCTTCCAGCACGGTTCCGGAAAACACCTGGAACAGCTCCTCTTCCACCAGGTCGAGCCAGTCTTCATCATCGACCATATCCACCTTGGTAAGAGCCACCACCCCTGTTTTGATCTGTAAAATATCTAGAATTGCTAGGTGTTCGAGAGTTTGCGGCATCACGCCTTCATCTGCTGCCACAACAAATAACGCTGCATCAATACCGCCCACACCAGCCAGCATATTTTCAATAAAATCTCGGTGACCGGGCACATCTACGACCCCCACTTCTTCGCCGTTTGGTAGATTCCACCAGGCGAAACCCAGGTCTATCGTCATCTCTCGTTCTTGTTCTTCCTTCAACCTATCCGGGTGGATTCCGGTTAATGCCTGGATCAGGGTAGATTTTCCATGATCCACATGCCCGGCAGTGCCGATCACACGCATAGGGATAATCCTTTCTCTAAGATATCAGAATTGAATACATGGTTTCTGTCTTGGTCAAATCAACTTCAAGCTGGGCTCTACTTATCTCACAGACTGTCCGTAAAACGCTCATTCGTGGAAACCCACTCGCGGAATACGCCTAATAAATTATGCAACAAGGTCTCAATCTGCTCATTTGATTGCTGGACTGCATCTTGCAAATCCTGTAAGATTTCTTCCAGTGTCGTTGTTCGTTCATTAATTCGTTCAAACTTACGGGTAGTCTCTTTTGCCTGTTCTTCCTGAGAAAGTGTGTAATTGACCCAGCGTTTCTGATCATCAGATTTAAATGTGGCCCATTCCTGGCGGAAGCGCTCTTCCCCCAACCTCTGGATTTCAGTAATTTCATGGATTCGCCGGGTAATTTGCTCGGTGATGGTTTCGAACTCTCCTTGCGCTTTCCGTAAGGAGCGTTCCACTTCGGTATATGTTTGGAGCGCAGTTGTGAGCGTTTCCGCTCGCTGTTCTATCGAATCGAAGCGTTTGCTCCATTCTTTAAAGGCTTTCTCAACATCCAATTCTCTTCGAGAAACTTCCTCAATAAAGTTTCTTTGGTTTTCACGACGATTCTCTTCAGAAACGATTAATTCATTGATGCGGTTGTCAATCTTTTTATAGGCTTCATCGGCAATCTCGTATTGGGCTCGCTGCTCATCAATCCGTTTTCGCAGGGCATTCAATTCACCTTGAATATCAGCAAATCGTTGACGGTCTGGCTCCCGACTTTCCTCCAGTATCTGTATTTTTTGAACCAGGTCCTGATGTGCATTTTTATTCTCTCGAATACCAACCTCGAGCGGATCAAATAATTTGCCTTGCCGCAGAGTTTCTTTTTTATTTGCGTCAATTGAATCGCGCAGCCCCGGGATGACCGTCAGTTTTTCGCTCAATTCTTCCAAATCAACCTTCAAATTTGCGATTTCAACATCGTATTTTGATTTAGCATATTTTTCCCGCGATTTAAGCCGTTTATCCTGTGCACCAATTTCTTTTTTAACCTCAGTACGGACTAGCGAAAGAGCTTTATCGAAGGAATCGATGCGGGTTAACTTGACACCCAACTTGGTGATCTCGGGTTCCAAACTCTGGGCATACTTGTTCGTTCTTGCTATTTGGATTTCTAAATCAGACAAACGTTTTTGCAAAGAAGCAATTGTTTGTTTATCAGCCCGACGTTCTTTCTCTAACCACTCGATTTGTTTTTCAAGTTGTTCTTGTTCCATACCAAACTCTCCAAAAAACGCCCACTGAGGCGTAAAGGTGACTGATTATAGCATGAAGCATACCTGCTTGTAATCGACCAATTTTTCCAGCTCTGCCGCTCAACCGCCGATTCTCTCGAACATTAACAATATCTTTTCTACCCAGGGCAAATACACTTGAGGGAACAAACTAAAAAGGGTAACTGAGAAAACCAACACTGCATAGACCGTCCATTCAAGCAATCTTTCAGACACTAAAACACCATCCTGGGCCATAATGCCGCCTGATGTATCTACCCGGCTCGGATCACCATCAAAAGGAATAAAAAGATCATTCAGTGAACGCACAGCCCCG
>JARROY010000297.1:0-4614 GCA_037383445.1 Anaerolineales bacterium
CTGGCATTTACTTTAGGGACCGGGGTTCTGGGTATCTGGCTGCGAAAGAATCCCTCAACAGCCAATGCTGAAAAATCCAGCCGGATCATGCATTTCCTATTCTTTGCTGGATTAGGGATACCCATTGTAATCAGCCTGTTCTATCCAGGGATCACAGACCTCGATCAACTTATTGGGTTAGAGCCATTGCCGTGGAGGCCCGTTTTTCTTGTTGCGGGCATCTTATTGGGATTACCAGGATTGTATTTCTTTGCGATATCCAATAAACTGCTTCGAGCTTTGGGAAGTGGAGCCAACGCATTTCGCCTGACAAAGCATATTGTTGAAGCGGACATTTATCAATACACCAGAAACCCGATGTCTCTGGGATACTACCTCGGTGCGATTGGCTTGGGTTTCATTTCAGGCTCTACACTTCTCACCCTATACGTGCTATTGGGAATTATCCCTGCTCATCTTTTCTTCCTGAAATTCTTTGAGGAATTTGAGCTGGAACTTCGCCTTGGAGAGTCGTATAAAGCGTACAAACGAAAAACATCATTCCTGATTCCGATTCCCCCAGCAAAATAGTGGTAAGGTTCCACTCTGCTTTACAATCCGAGCGTGCTGGATTGCCAGGGTTCTTCCTAACAACCTAGGCGGGAAAGACTACTACTCTTTGCTCCCATTCAGTCCCGCGACATCCAAAAATTCAGTGATAATCCGGGCAGAAAGCCCCCAGAGCACTTCGCCATCGTAGTCATTGAAAAAAATCACACCAATTTCCCCCAAGCCTTTCGGCAAAGTACGGCGCTGAATGGTACGATTATTTTCATCGGCCAGCCAGCGGAGCGGGATGGTGAACCAGCGGGCAACTTCTTTTTCTGCCTGAACAATTGGATAAGGCCAGGGCAAAGTGCCGATATATGGAGTTACCCGGTAATTCGAGATGGAGATAAATTCATTCAGCCGCCCAAGAATCTGAACATCCTCTGGCTGAATCCCCAACTCTTCGTTTGTTTCTCTAAGGGCGGTCTCAATGAGGCTCGAGTCTGTTTTTTCCAACCCACCGCCGGGAAAGGCGACCTGCCCGCTGTGGATGTCTCCAACGATATGGGTTCGGCGAATAAGCAATACATGCCAGCTGTCCTGGGCTTGAACAAGGGGAATCAGGACCGCGGCTGGACCGGGGTCTCCTTTCATAATTTCTTGCGGATAAAGGTCGTGCATCGGTTTGAAAGGCTGTGACTTGAGAACTGTTTGAATTTGGTGTGCGGTCAATTGGTCGGCGTTCATATTATTTGGTTTGCTTGATCTCCGAAAAATCGACCATTTTACGCGAGAAGATTAGAAAACCGGTATGCCCGACCATTTTATCTGCCGGGCGCAGCCTTCTTTCCGGGACTCCTTCTGCCAGGTCCTGGCATTTAAATTGAACGCGCTGGTCGAGTCTATAGCGTTTTAGGTTTTCTTGAGCCATCTGGGAAAAGTTCTCTTTCCGTTCATAGGAAATGACCTGACCTTGACTGCCAACCATATAGGCAAGGGCTGTGGTCAGTGCCCCAGAACCTGTCCCAGCTTCCAGGACGATGCTGCCTGGACCGACCCCTAAGGTGATCAACACATACCCAATGTCCTTCGGGTACATAATCTGTGTTTGGCGTGGGAGGTCCCGCAACAGGTCATCTAATTGGGGCTGGAGCAAGGCAAACAGCTTGCCCAGATGAGACGTTACCCGGCTTCCCCAGGGTAATCCGATCAAATTGTCGTGGGTCACAATTCCCAGGTGGGATTGAAATTTATCGCCGGGTTTGAGGGTGAAAATAAAATGCTGGTCTCGCTCCGTGACCAATTGGGCAAGGTCTCCTGCCTGGGCGGTCTGGATTTTAGACTGCAAACGTTCATGCATGGTTTCAGCTGCCTTCATGGCTGTCTACGGCGCTGAGCCATTCCGCAGCAATCAACCCAATGAGGGTGAAGAGGGTTGCCATCCCAACCCGTACCGGACCAATACTGAGGAAGGTCATCCCGATGATGTTAGCCACCAGATGTCCAAACCAGAAAGTGATCCCACTGACAACCAAATAGAGGAATAACCTTACGCCACTGCCACCGCGCACCAGATGGTATAGGGCGCCATAAAACGCGGCCAAGACACTTCCGAGCAGGAAAGCAGGTATGGTCATTGTATCAACCTGACAGGTGTATGGTTTTCCGCCGGGGTGAGGACTGTTTCGATGATTCCACTGACAATCGCTTCCTCGCCCTGGTAGGCGACAGCGGCTTGGCCAGGCGTGATATCCCGCAGCGGATGTAGGAATTTTACCTTAAACTGGCCGTTTTCTGAGGGTGAAACAACACCCGGGACAAATTTCGCCGAGTAGCGAATTTTAACTTCAGCATCGAAGGGTGCAGTCCTGGGCTGGCCGGAGACCCAATTGACACTCCCCGCAGTCAGTTCCTGCGTTCCCATCTCCCCTTTTGTCCCAACAACTAGAGTGTTGGTTTCGATATCCTTTTTAATCACATATAGTGGTTCGCGGTGGGCGATTCCTAGACCTTTGCGCTGGCCGATAGTGTAAAATGCCAGCCCGTTGTGCTCGCCAATCACTTCTCCGCTGGTGGTAACGATCTGACCGGGCGAGATGCTCTGGGGTGCGAAGCGTTGCAGAAAGTCCTGGTAATCAGTTCCGGCCAGGAAGCACAAGTCTTGGCTGTCTTTGATGTGCGCTGCCGGTAATTTGAATTTTTCGGCTAAAACGCGCACCTCGGGCTTGGTGTATTCTCCCAGCGGGAAAACCGCTCTTGCAAGCTGCTGCTGTTCCAAAACTGCCAGCACATATGATTGGTCTTTATGCGTGTCTTTACCGCGCAGTAAGCGGACTGGCTCTCCGGGTGTACGCTGGACACGTGCATAATGACCGGTAGCCATAAAATCTGCCCCCAAGGCCAAGGCGCGGTTGAGCAAGAACTCCCAGCGGATATGCCGGTTGCACATTAAGCAGGGGTTTGGGGTCACTCCTTGCGTGTAGCCATCTAAAAAATATTCGACCACCGTCTCTCGAAAAACATCCTTGGCATCTACCACATAAAATGGGATTCCCAGTTGGGCAGCAATGCGCTTCGCCCGAGCCATTGCGTCGGGTGTACAGCAGCGGTTGGCCATTTATTGTCCCGGTTCGCTCCACAGACGCAGCATCATCCCGAACACGTCGTATCCTTGTTCCGCGAGTAGGGCGGCGGCGACAGAGCTATCCACTCCGCCGCTCATGGCAACCGCCACCTTAGATCCTTCAGGTAAACCAAAACTCATAATTAAAACCCTCGCAAGGTGCGGGCTTGTTGAACTGCTTCTGGAAGGGCAGTTAAGAAGGCTTCCAAGTGTTCATCTTTTGTCAGGTGGCTGAGGGTTACCCGCAAGGAGCCGAGGCCCCAATCCTCTCCGACCTGGATGGCTTTGATCACGGAGGAGGGTTCGGGGTTCCCGGTTTTACAGGCTGAACCAGAAGAGCAGGCAAAGCCCTTTGCGTCCAGGATCATGAGCAGTTCGTTGCCATCGACATGACGGAAAACAAAGCTGGCATGATTGGGCAAGCGCTGCTGTGGGTGGCCAGTCAGACGTGAGTCTGGAACTGTATCTAGCACTGTCCGGATGAGGTGGTCGCGCATCTCGAGCAATCGATGGCGGCGCTGACTGTGTTCTGCCTTGGAAAGGCGGAAAGCCTCGGCTTGACCTACGAGGTAAGGTACATTGGAGGTGCCCGCGCGCAAGCCGTTTTCCTGCCCCCCGCCGGTTTGGGTGGGGATGAGTGTTGTGCCCTCCCGAATGATCAAAGCCCCCACACCTTTTGGACCATACAATTTGTGAGCACCGATAGAAAGCAAATCTATCGGCAAAACAGTTAAATCAAAGGGTAGGTGGGCGGCAGCTTGAACGGCATCGGAATGGAAGGTCACATGAGCCTCGCGGCAGATGGCACCGATCTGGTCGACCGGGTTGATGGTCCCGATCTCGTTGTTGGCCGCCATCACGGAAACTATTGCCGTATCTGGGCGCAGATGGTTTGCAACCATTTCAGGGCTTACCTGGCCATATTCATCTACCGGTAACCATTCTAATTCAAAGCCGAAAACCTCCGCCAGCTGAGCAGCCGTATTGGAAACAGCCGGGTGTTCAACCGGACTGATCAGGATATGATTGGCTCCTGTTTTCTGCCGGGCTCCCAGCGCTCCACCGCGCAGGGCTAGGTTATCACTTTCCGATCCGCAAGAGGTAAAGACGACTTCCTTCGGCTGGCAGTTGAACACGGAGGCAATTGTCTCCCTGGCGTTCTCGACGGCCGCCTCAGCAGTCTGTCCATAGCGATGAATGGAGGATGGGTTGCCAAAATCCAGCGAGAAATAAGGCGTCATCGCCTTGAGTATGCGCGGGTCTAGCGGTGTTGTGGCAGCATAATCGAGATAGATTTGGGTCGTAAAATCAGACATCATAGGGTGGATTATAACTTGAAGTGGTTGGCTTTGGTAGCGTGAACCAAAGATACAGGGTGGGGATTGATTTATTCCATCTATCCCCACTGGCGTTTAGGGTCGTCTCCCTGGTCGTTGATTGAATAACCTTTCAGCCATGGTTTG
>JARROY010000298.1:0-3563 GCA_037383445.1 Anaerolineales bacterium
GTATGATGAAGGTCATGCAGGAGGATGGTTCGGCCGGGTTGGCACACAGAACCAGGTTCGGTTCAAACAGGACTGTCCGGAAGGATTCGAATGAAGCGCCTGGCGGAATCAGGGTGAGTTCGAGTGGTTTGTCGATATTTCTCGGATCGATGGCGATCGAGACCATCCACAGCACAGGGAAGAGCACTACCGCTGTGATGGAGAGCAGGAAGAGCTGTAAGCCGATCTGTTTCAGGATCGCGTTGAGTTTCTTATTCATAGTAAGCCTCCGTGGCGCGAGTCACACGATTCTGGATCAGGGTGAAGAACAGGAGCACGAAGAAGACTACGATGCTGAATGCCGCCGCCACGCCGTACAAACGCTGCTCGAATACCAGCTTGTACGCCTGGGTAACCAGCAGCTCAGTGCGGCCAAATGGACCTCCTCCGGAAATAAAGTAGATCACATTGAAGTTGTTGAATGTCCATATGGTGCCCACCATGATCGCCGGCACCATCGCTGGGCGGATCAGCGGCAGGGTGATCTGCCAGAACTGCTGCCAACCGTTGGCTCCGTCGATCCGGGCGGCTTCATACAGCTCCTCGGGGATAGACTGCAGAGCGCCCGTGGCGATCACGGTCATAAACGGCCATCCCAGCCAGATGTTAGCGATCAGCACGGCGTAAAACGCCAGCGGCAAAAAGCTCAGGATCCCGCCGAAGGGCGGTTGACCGGTGGTAAGCCATTGAATATCTGTGTTGAGTCCTAAATTAAACTTATTACTGATGAGAGCAAGTAATTGGTTGATAGCGCCGAAGTTGCGGTCGAACATGTTGCGCCAGGTGAATGCAATAATCAATCCAGGGATCGCCCAGGGCAGCACGAAGATCGCCCGGTACACCCTCCGGCCAATTAGGTTTTTTGCGTTGAGCGCCAAGGCAATGATGATCCCCAGCGACACATGAAAGATGATATTAGCCAGGGTCCAGACAATGTTGAAAGTCAGCAGCCGCACAAAGTCGTAGTTTTCGATCGCCAGCGAGCTGGTAATGACCTTTACAAAGTTATCCAACCCGACGAATTGAGGCGCAAATTGAGACCAGGTAGCCTGGTTGAAGATATTGAAACGCAGGTTTTTGATCCGGTATTCGGTGAAGGCCATCCAGACCTGGTAAAGCTGTGGGAAGAAGGTGATCACCATCATTAACAGCCCGGCTGGGAGGATATAAGCCCAAGCTCTCAGAGACAAACGGATCCTTTTTCTCAAGCTGTTCTGTTTAGCGACTGTGCTCGTTTTGATCGATGAGTTTTCCATAGAAACCTCCAAAACGTCTTTGATTAAAAGCAGGTGGCTTTCTTCAGAAGCCACCTGCTTTTTTTAGTTCACATGTACTGATCCTATTTTAGAAAATCTACTGCCCAGCGCGAATCTCTGCCACAGAGTCAGTCACGGCCTGGAAAGCACTATCCAGGGTGGCCTGAATGTCAGCGTTATCCACACGGACAGCCAGGATGGCATTGCCAACCGGACCCCAGTACGCGCCCATCTCAGGGATGGTTACGAAACCGACGCCGCCATCGAAGGCAGCCATCGCCTGCTGGCGAAGTGGGTCGGTTACTTCAACCTGGGAGTTGGCGGGGATGAAAGCTGGGTCAGCCTCATAGAAGGCGGCTTGCGCCTCAGTGGTCAGCAGGAATCCCATGAACGCCTTGGCCGCAGTGGCCTGGTCGCCGGTAACATTGGCATACAGGAAGATGTAAGAGCTCTGGACGAAGCCAGACATGCCTTCTGGCCATGGGTCAATCACAACCACATCGCCGAGATCAGTGAAGGCGCCGATATTCCATGCGCCGTCGATGATCACGCCAGCCTTGCCCAGCTTGAACAGGTTGACATCATTGTCGTCGTCCTGGCTGGTGGGGCCAACAGTATCGAAGGATTTCAGCATTTCCATCCAGGCAACACCGGCAGCAGAGTTGAACTTCGGATCGCCTTCGGGGGTCATCAGGTCGCCGGTTTTGTGCAGGTGGCCCATCGCAAAGAATGGACCGGTCTCGCCGACGAAACCGTAAACGTCACCAGAGTTGGCCGCTGCCGCTTTGGTCAGCAGGTCAGCCACATCGGTGGCAGCTTCGGGCATGATGTCGGTGTTGCGGTACATGACCACACCCTTCAGGGAGTAGGGCACACCTACCTGGACGCCGGCGTAAGAGCCTTCGGCGACGGCGGCAGCGTTGATGCTCTCGCCGTAATCCGCCAGCACATCGGAGACATCCGCGGCTAACAGCGCATCATAAAAAGCCGGTCCCCAGTCATCATGGCCAACGAGGATATCGGGGCCTTCGCCCGTTGAGACGGCGGTCTCGAATTTGCCGCGCAGGTCATTGTCCGGCGTGAACAGCAATTCGACCTGCACATTCGGGTACTTTTCCTGGAAAGCCGGGATGATGGTCCCAGTCATGGCAGCGATTTCCGAGTCCTTCATCGAATGCCAGAGCGAGATGGTAGTTGCGATATCGGAACCTTCATCAGCTTGACCACCGCAGGCAGTCAAGAGAAACAGGGCGATCACCAAAACAGTGATCATAGACCAAGTTTTTTTGGTCATTTTCTTATACCTCCATATATATTTGATAGGGTGATTAGGTTAGCCCGATGGTCAGCCTTATTGCAAACTGTTTGGGCAGAGAAACAGCTGACATTTTGGCTTTTAGCCGGGCTATTGGGCAAGTTGCCCCTCGTCTGAGTCATATAATTATGAATGATCATGAATGACTCCACGCTGCGTTTGCAGCACGTTTCGATTTATCCACCGGTCCTGTTGAGGTGCGGAGGACCAGTTGGCAATCTTCTAAATAGCTTGCTGGGGAATGGTTCATCTTTGAGATCTGAGTAATAAGGAGTTCGACCGCTTTTTTGCCCATTTCTGCATAGGGTACATTGATGGTGGTCAGCGGTGGTTCGGTATGCTGTGAAAAATAGGAATTGTTGGTCCCTATGACAGAGATGTCTTGGGGGATTCTCAAGTTAAGTTCAGTTAGAGCCCTCATGATGCCAACTGCCATCAGGTCGTTGGCAGCGTAGAAAGCTGTTGGGGCATCTTTTCCCAGATTCTTCATGCGCTGAACGGCAGTATAACCACCAGGTTCACCGAAATAGCCGTAATCGATCCAGCGCGGGTTTATCGTCAACCCTGCGCCTCGCATAGTCTCTTCGTAAGACCGTTGGCGTTCCTGGGTGGTGAGAGTTTTTGGATCGCCACCAACATATGCGATCTGGGTGTGGCCTAAACTTATCAGGTATTCTATGGCCTGCCGGGTGGCGAGTTTGTTATCGGCATCCACCCAGACGATTTCCCGGAGGTTTTCTTTAGGTGGGGGACCCAAAAGGACAAAAGGAGTGTCAAGTTGGCTCAATTGGACAACAGTGTCCACATCCAGACGGCTGGACATGACCACAATTCCATCTGCTTGGCTGGACTGCATGATGTCAACAATTTGGGAGATTTCGTCTTGGTATCCCTGGCTGCCGCTGAGAATAATCCGGAACTGGTGGCGATAGGCTGCTTCAAGGATGCCGCGC
>JARROY010000299.1:0-3552 GCA_037383445.1 Anaerolineales bacterium
TGAGCTTGTTGAAACCTACGCAGATACCCCAATTATTGCCCTAACCCACCTCCAGCCTGCGGAACCGAGTACTTTAGGATACCGTTTTGCTGTCTATGCGCAAGACTTACTATTAGATTGGGACCAATTAGCTCAAATTGATGCTGCTTACCGGGGCAAAGGATTTAAAGGAGCGGTTGGTACCGCTGCTGCTTATACTGATCTGATCGGTTTTGATAACTTCGATCGTTTCGAAGAACAACTCAGCAAAAAACTGGGGTTGGATTTCTACCCAATTACCACACAAACAACCCCGCGCAAGCAAGATTTCCAACTTCTAAATGCACTTGCCGCCATTGGTGCCAGTTTATACAAATTTGCTTTCGATCTACGGATTTTACAATCCCCTCCATTTGGTGAATGGAGTGAACCGTTTAGAGAAAAACAGGTCGGGTCATCTGCCATGCCATTTAAACAAAATCCGGTTAATGCAGAAAAGTTAAACTCTTTAGGCCGTATGCTAGCCCAACTACCACGGGTTGCCTGGGATAACGCTGCTCACTCTCTCCTCGAACGCACTCTGGATGATAGTGCTAACCGCAGAACTCTGCTTCCGGAGGCGTTTTTAATCGTGGATGAAATGATCTCAGTTGCCAAACGAATCATCCAGGGTTTGGTAATCCACCCTAATGCGATTGGAAAAAACTTACAAACTTACGCCCCATTCTCCGCCACGGAGAAAATTTTAATCGCTGCGGTAAAAAAAGGGGCAAACAGGCAGGAATTGCACGAGGTTCTCCGCAAGAATGCCATACTAGCCTGGGAGGACATCCAAGCGGGTAAGGAAAACTCTCTCGTCCGACGTTTGCAAGAAGAAAAAGTCTTACTCGATTATTTATCTTCAAATGAGATTGAGGAATTATTGGATGTCTCATCCCATACAGGAATCGCAGCCAAGCGAGCCAAGGAAATCATTAAAGAAAAAGCCAAATTATCTATCTGGTTATCACAACATGAAAATTAACCGTTTGGACATCGCATCTAAACATGTAAAAATTAAATACAGGAGCAAACATTTCTCCTGTTGCATTCAATTATTACGCTCTTAAGATATTTAACAAAAAATTTTATCTACGGACATCCAACCCTAAACTAACCTCTTCCCCCTCAAATTGGAAAGGCTCCGGGTTCTTGATGGCACCTTCAGGGGCAACCTCTGATACCATTTCCACACATAAGGTCTCACTTTTAATGTACTCAGCGTGTTCTTGAATCGCATCTGACAATTTTTCAGTTGCTTGGTAGTAGAGTTTAATCCTGTCCGCAATATCTAGATCAATTTGCTTGCGAAAATCCTGTACCCGGCGGACAAACTCTCTAGCCAGACCCTCACGGATCAATTCGGGAGTTAAGTCAGTAGTTATTGCGGCAAGATAAGCGCCTTCCTGTGCAACCGTCAGACCAGTTTTAGCTTCAGCGCGTACTTCCACTTCATCTGGGAAAATTTCTAAACTTTCACCATCCACCAATATTTTTACGGATTGTTCAGCTAGAAAAGACTGTGCGGTTTCACTTGGATCAAGTGCCAGGAGAGCTTCTTTCACTGCCGGGAATTTACTTTGGTACTTCATACCCAATTGGCGGGGAAGTGGGTTCAAGCTGTACTCCACGGCTTCTCCCGCAGCACCCAATGCTGTTATGTTCTTCACATTCAATTCCTCTGCGAAGACATCATAATAAGTTTCGATTACCTTGGCATCTTGAGCAGATCCAACCGAGAAGGCCACTTTGGATAATGGCTGCCGGACCTTGATCTCGGCTTTATTCCGAGCTGCATGTCCCAGAGAGACCAGCCGCATCACCAATGCCATGTCCTGATTGAGCTGATTATCAATCAATTCAGGATCATATTCCGGCCAATCGGTCATATGGATAGACATTTGAGCATCAGAATCAACCGAACCAACAAGGTTTTGGTAAAGTTCCTCAGCCAGGAACGGCATTGTCGGGGCTAGCAATTTTGCCAAAGTGGTCAACGCTTCATAAAGTGTGGAATATGCTGCGTTTTTGTCTCCGTCGGAGTCTCCCTTCCAAAATCGTCTGCGGGAGCGGCGCAAATACCACTTAGACAGTGTGTTAACGAAATCTTCAATTGGGCGTGTGCACCCTGGGACATCATAATTATCCATTGCATTGGTTACGTCCCGAATAAGGGCATTTAATGCTGATCTCAACCATAGATCGAGAGAATTGTAGTCAGCCTTGGCAGAAGAATTTGGCTCCCATCCATCTAAGTTAGCATAAGTGACAAAAAAGGAATACACATTCCACAAGGTCAGGGTAAAGTTCTTGACCACTTCCTCCACTAACTGTTGAGAGAATCGCCGAGCATTTCCCGGAGGGCTTGCGGTATATAAATACCAGCGGAATGCATCCGCCCCCTGGGTTTCGAAGACATCCCATGGTTCTACTGCCGTACCGCGGGACTTTGACATTTTCAAACCGTCTTCAGCCAGGATATGACCTAAACAGATTACGTTCTTAAAACATAAAGAGTCCATATGCAGTGTGGCAATCGCATGCAGTGAGTAAAACCAGCCGCGTGTCTGATCAACTGCCTCACAAATGAAATCAGCGGGAAATTGTTTTTCAAATATTTCCTGGTTTTCAAAAGGAGCGTGCCATTGAGCGTATGGCATAGACCCTGAGTCAAACCACACATCAATGAGTTCTGGTACTCGCCGCATTTTGCCCTGGCATTCAGGGCAAGTTAGGACAACATCGTCGACATATGGACGGTGAAGATCCAACTCTCTCTGGTCCTCACCAGAGAGTTCCGAAAGTTCAGCTACCGATCCAACACAAAGCTGATGATGACAGTCCAAACACTCCCATACAGGCAGTGGTGTTCCCCAATATCGCTCACGGCCTAACGACCAATCTATGTTGTTTTCCAACCAGTTTCCAAAACGCCCATCTTTGATGTGTTCAGGTACCCAATTTACTTCCTGGTTATGGGCAAGTAACCGGTCTTTGAATTTTGATGTCCGGATGAACCAGGTTCCGCGCGCATAATACAAGAGAGGGGTATCACAACGCCAGCAGAAAGGATAGGTATGAGTAACCCTTCACACATTGAAGATCAGCCCGCGGTATTCAAGATCCTGAATAATCTCTGGGTCAGCATCCTTTACAAACTTACCACTCCATGGACGAACTTCCTGGACAAATGTCCCATCCGCTTTTACAGTCATCAGTACTGGCAAATCAAAATCCAGTGCGGCATTCATATCTTCCCCACCAAAAGCCGGGGCTGTATGTACCAAACCGGTGCCATCCTCCATGGTGACATAGTCCTGCAATACAATATAGTATGCTGGTTTATCCACCGGTAAAAACGTAAACAGAGGTTTGTACCGTAGACCTTTTAATTTTTTACCCTTGAACGTCTCTATAACCGTTACATCTTCATCCTCAAAGATTTTCTCAAGCAAAGCTTTACCAAGAATCAATCGTTCTGTCCCAAACTCTTCACTCTTTCGTTCAATCTTGACATAATCTTCATCAGGATGC
>JARROY010000300.1:0-3548 GCA_037383445.1 Anaerolineales bacterium
CTCCTCGGGTGCTTCCCGCTGGCACCAGAGCCAAGCGAATCGGGACTTAATTGAGCAAGCCATCGAGCTGATTGCCGGTCACTATGCCCGCTTATTCCCCAGCTGATCAAGTTGTATAATAAATCTTAGGAAAATTGTACTCAGAGGTGCGCATGTACTTATCAGATACTGAAAGAGTGATCCCCCGTCAGCGGATAAATTTCGTAAATTTGATCACCGAAGGCTTAATATTTCTATTCGTGATTTTTTTCATCGGACAGCTGATCCTTGGGGCCAATCGCCTCGGGCGGTTAGCATCTTTTGAGTCAGCTATTTTTATTCTTTTCGTTGGATTTATTATTCTTTCTGGATTCATTTCTCTAGGAGTTCGCTGGATCCAGCGCCGTACATGGGGTGCATTTGCTGAAGAAATGGGATTTCAGACAGAGCAAAAGACCGTGTTTTCTATCCCAAAAATCCACGGTACATACCGTGGCTATCGAATTTCAATTACAGATTCAACTGAAAAACAAGGCCGGAGCACAGTACACTTCACCAATTTCATCCTGGAGCTCAACACCCCTTCTCAAAATTCGTTTACAATCCAGAAGCGCAGTTTCACCCACTTCAACCGGGAGCTGACCAATGACGCAGGGGTGGATAAAAAACTTACCATCAAGATCTCCTCCAAAAACCTGCTCCAGCAAATGCTTAAAACGAGGCGCCTGCGCCAGGGATTGTTAGAACTTGGGGAACGCGCCCGAAGCAAAGTTCTATATCTTAATGGCAAAACGCTGCATTATAAAGAAAGAAACCAGATCAGCGATAGGGAATATATCCAGGCCGTTCTGAATTACCTGATTGAACTGGCAAAATTGGTCGAGCGCGAGGAACAGATCGGTTTTTAACTGGGGTGGGGCTTTTTTAATCGGCTCTCGCTAGCTTTTTTCAAAAAATACTCTTCTTTATAGATCAATTTACACAAGTATTTGATGCTATAATTTTTAGTGCTGTCTAAACAAATGTAGCCTTTTGAATTGAAAGGCAAGACCTATGCCAGAATCTGTCGTTAGCTTCCAATCACTGCCGCCCGAATATCAAAACGTCATCCAGCTTGCGGAAGAAAGATATCAAATCGCCATCGCGCCACTTCAGGAATTAGCCGGGGGGTGGTCTGGAGCGATTATCTATTTAGTCCGGGTGGCTTCCACAGATTCAGGCAAAGTGGAACACCTGATCATGAAGCTCGACCGGAAACGGCCGATGTCTTCTTCCGATGAAATTTCTCGGCATCAAGAAGTCCAGCAGAAGTCTCCGCCCGAGTTTACCAGCCAACACATTCCCGATATGGTCTATGACCGGGTGGAAGCGGAAAATGCCCTGGCCATTTTTTACGCCATTGCGGGACAATCGCTGCACAATTTCCGAACCCTATCGAGTTATAAACGCCAGAACCGGCTTGAAATCCTGTTTGCGGCAACCAACCACACCCTGCTGGATGAGTGGAATGCTGGTCTGAAGTTTGAACACATCAGCCACCCCCAGGAGCTGTTGAAACGCTGGTTGGGATTCCGTCTCGGTCCCGGCCAAAAAATCGAGTCCTTCCTAAAAGAGGTCTGCCAACTTCATCCCGAGATACCCGGGTTCATCGTCCAGGGCAACATCCTTCCTAACCCGCTGCGGTACGCCCGCGATCCACAATTTTGGGGTACCGTCCGTCCAGGAGACGCCATCTTTGGCCTCCAGCACAGCGACCTGAATACCAACAACATTCTGGCGAGGTTTTCCCGCCAAGGGGAGCAGCTGGAAGGCTATTATTTGATCGATTTCGCCCTGTTTAAAGACAACCTGCCTCTGCTCTACGATCAACGCTACCTGGAAATGTCCTATCTCGTCCACGCCATCGAACAGGGGGCTTTAATCAGTGGGATTGATCTGATCATCCGGTATAGTGAGCACGACATCCTGGATGCAGACCAAACACCGATAGAAATGAGCGGGGTCAACGCGGCTATCCGAGCAGGACGGAGGGCTTTCGAAGCCTGGGTGCGGGAAAACCACCCAAGTTTGGAAGATGACCTGTGGGGGCAGTATTGGCTGGCAGGAACAGCAGCGGGTTTGAGCTATTGTCACAAAGCAGGCCAGTCGGATGAAATCCGGCTTGCCGGGCTGATTTATGCTGCTGCCAATCTCAAACGGTATTTCAATTTATTTAATCTCCCTATGCCTTCCGAGGCCAGCCAACTTTACGCCGAAGGCCAAATTGGAAGCAAATCTGGAGCAGGCATCTCACTGGCATCTCCTGTCGGAAAAAAATCCCACAATTTACCCGCGCCGCTGACAAATTTTATCGGGCGTACGGTTGAACTATCCGAAGTGACCGAACTGCTACTTAAACCCGAAATTCGGCTGATCTCCCTCACAGGGCCAGGTGGTACCGGCAAAACCAGGCTGAGTCTGGAAGTCGGAAGGGCTTTATTGGATCAGTTTGCCGATGGCGTTTACTTCATTGATCTCGCCCAAGTCAGCGACCCGACTCTGGTCACCACAACTACCGCACACACCCTTGGAATCCGCGAAGGCGGGGGGCGTCCCCCGCTGGAAAACCTGAAGGATTATCTGGCGGATAAAAAGATGCTCCTGATTTTCGATAATTTTGAACAGGTGACCGGCGCCGCTGAGGATATTTCGCTCTTGCTCGCGGCTACTCCGGGGATTAAAGCCCTGGTCACCAGCCGGATTCCTTTACACTTGCGCGGGGAACAAGAATATCCGGTTTCTCCATTAAGCATGCCCAAAGAGACTCCTCCGTCTCTGGACGAAACGCTTGAATATGAATCGGTGGCACTTTTCCGGCAGCAAGCTCGGGCAGTTCAGCCGCGTTTCGAAATCTCAGAACAAAACCGGGCAGAGGTGGTAGAAATTTGCCGCCGGCTGGATGGGTTGCCCTTGGCGATCGAGATTGCTGCTGCCCGCATCAGAATGCTCAAACCTGCAGCAATCCTCAAACGGCTCGATTCAAGGCTCAATCTTCTGGTGGGTGGGTTAGCAGATCTGCCCGATCGCCAGCAAACCTTACGCCAAACGATTGATTGGAGCTACCAGCTGCTTACACCGGAAGTTCAAGATTTATTCTTCCGCCTGGGAGTTTTTGCCGGTGGTTTCTCCCTCGAAGCTGCCGAAGAGGTATGCAACCCCTCTGGAAAAATTGATATTTTTTCTGGCATCGAGTTTTTGCTGGATAACAGCCTGCTCCGCCAGGTGCAATCGGTAAATGAAGAACCGCGCTTCGATATGCTCCAAACCATCCGCGAATTTGCCATTGAAAAAGCTGAGGAAGCAGGCGTTGTGGATGAAGTTCGCTGGGCTCATTGTGAATATTTTTCAGCGCTGATTGCTGATGGGATGGGCGAAGGCGGATGGGCGGCTGCGATGTGGTTGAAGCGCTGTGATGAGGAACATGATAATTTCCGAGCCGCTCTTTCGTGGGCTTTAAATGACCCCGAACGCGGCATCATGCCGGTAATTACCATCATGGGACAGCTTACCTGGTTCTGGTACCGCTATGG
>JARROY010000301.1:0-6498 GCA_037383445.1 Anaerolineales bacterium
ATTTTAAAGCCTCAATCGAAAGGTTTCGTGAAAATATTTATCTGTGAATTTCTTCAACACCCAACCCCATACTGCCATGAACATGAAATGGTGTTCATAGCAGTATGGGTAGAAAAACTAATTGAAGTTAAACCAGACTACGGCAGCGCGTCTAAGCCAGCCTGGAGCAGCGCCTTGGTGTAGGCTGGGTTATGCACGCCTAAGCTCTTATCCTCGTGCGCAACATAAATCCAGTTGAAGAGCGCAAGCGCCAGACCCTCGGGGGCTTCCTCTACTGTCGGGTGCCCATCGGGGCTGTTTTCACTCAATACACCCGCGGCAACCAGTTTGTCACCGAGTTCATCGAGCATGGCCTGAACTTCGGTCTGCACGCCGTTGATATCGAAATCTTCAGCATCAGCATGGCAAGCCTGGCAGACAGCAACTTCTGGTTCATAGGTATGGTTTCTGCCCTCACCCATGTGGCAGGCCACACAGGTATCTTCCACCATCTGGTAGTGGGCGCTGGGTTTGCCTTCAACCCCACCACCAGCAACGCCGAGCAGCATGTCGCTCTGCGGGCCGTGGTGCGGACCCCAGTGTTCAGAAATGCCAGTCACAACCCCATCTTCCGCTTCTGGGAAGGCACGCCGCGCCTGGTGGCACTGAACGCACAAATTGCCATCACCACCATCGTAGGTGACACCTTCAGTAGCGAATAGCTCCACCGGGTCCGTGGTTTCCAGAGCCCAGTCAGCACCAGTGTATGTGGTGTGGATCTGGTGGCAAGCCCGGCAGTCTTGGCGGGTGACAGCAGTCACGCCTTCATGTTCTTCGGGGTTCTCACCTGAGGCGACTCTGTCGCTGAAAGTTGCCCCGGAGTGGCAGTTTGAACAGCCAGAGCGTCCACCGGCGTATGCCGCGGCCTCACCGCTTCCATGCACCGATTCTTCCCATTGGAATTTCTTGGCCGTAATCAAGCTGGTATCAACATGGCATTCCGTGCAGGACAAATCGCCAGCTTCGACCATGGCAGCTGCGCCATCTGCACCAGCCGGACCAGCCGGACCGGCAGGACCCGCGGGGCCAGCAGGGCCGGCAGGGCCAGCGGGACCTTGCTCACCAGCGCAGGCCGTTAAGGCAACTGCGGCAGCGGCTATCAGAGCCAATAATAGAAACAACTTCGTAGTTTTCTTCATACTCCTTTCCTTTCCTTTCCGTTCTTCAATGATAAGATATAGTACAATGCCGCCCAGACCAAGCTGTCTGTCTGGCAGCTATTCCTTATAATAAGTATACATGATAATTATCAATAAGTTTTAGTGATGGATGTCCTTCTATGGGTGACAAATGTCCCAAAAATATAGGGACATTTGTCATGTTGGCGTATAGATTTTTGAAACTTTACCAACATTTTATTAGTTTTACTTATATTTAATGTAGATTAATTTTCTCCAAAAACCCCAAATTTTTAGGGACTCAACTCACCTTTGTGCAAAAATTACAAAATATTTGAATTTAATGAATAAATGTGTTTCGATCCAAACTGGTCAGCTTGCTGATAAATTGACAATCATCCTGCCTCGGGGATATAATACTCCCTAATATACTATTATAGATAAAACTTATCGAGTTGTGTTGTATTTCACAATATGTCTTGAAACAACTGAATAAATCCTACTTTGAGGAGGACCCCCCTTTATGAAATCAGAAACGGGAAAAAAAGAGGTTGGTAGAAAAGATTTTCTCAGTTTGGCAATCTACGCAATTGGAGGCGTAATAAGTTTTGCGATCGGGATTCCGGCGGTGGCCTACATCCTAGGGCCCGCGCTGAAAAAAGCGGACCAGCAAAACTGGATCCCTTTAGGCTCGTCTTCCAAGGTTGAGGTCGGAGTCCCCACGCTCTTCAAAGCCAAGATTGAACAGAAAGCCGGCTGGATCACCAACGAGCAGGAACTGACCTTCTACGTGATCACCGACAACGGGCGGGATTTTGTCGCTATGTCGAATGTGTGCACCCACCTTGGCTGCCGGGTGCGCTGGGTGGACAACCAGGGGCAGTTCTTCTGCCCTTGCCACAACGCTGTTTTTGATAAAGAAGGCCAAGTAGTCGCTGGTCCACCACCAAAGCCCCTTAATAGATTTGAGGTCAAGGTTGAGAATGACCAATTATTTGTCCTTGGTGGAGGTGAAGCATGATGGCAAATCTAGCAAATTGGCTTGATGAACGTTTTGGCTGGCGAACCGTTTGGGAAACGATCTTCCGCCGCAAAATTCCCAAAGTCAACTGGTTCTACACCCTGGGAAGCGCAACCCTGTTCGTTGCCATCAATCAAGCGGTCACCGGAATTTTATTGACCTTGTACTATGTTCCCACCCCAGACCATGCCTACGAGACTGTTCAGTTCATCACTTACGAACTGCCGGCTGGCTGGTTCATCCGCGGCCTGCACCACTATGGTGCCAGCGCTATGGTGATCCTGGCAGTATTGCACATGGTACGGGTAATCTTCTACGGGGCTTACAAATTCCCCCGCGAGATGACCTGGATCACAGGAGTTTTGCTGCTGCTGATCACGGTCGGCTTCGGCTTTACCGGCTACCTGCTTCCCTGGGATCAAAAAGCCTATTGGGCAACCACAGTCGGTACCCGGATCGCTGGCACACCACCCATTATCGGAGATTTTATCCTGCGCGTCATGCGCGGAGGTGCGGAGCTTTCCGAAGTCACCCTGGCCCGCTTCTTTGGGGTGCACGTGTGGGTGCTGCCCGCTTCGCTTTTCTTGCTCATCGGGGTACACCTGTACCTGATCATCCGGATCGGCATCAGTGCCCCACCCAAGAAGGAGGAAACCCATGAATGAGCAGGAAAAACAAAAATATCTAGAAGAATATAAAAAGGATAAAGAAAAA
Organism: Anaerolineales bacterium; assembly: GCA_037383445.1. GTDB lineage: Bacteria > Chloroflexota > Anaerolineae > Anaerolineales > UBA11579 > UBA11579. The sequence continues at coordinate 2,893 of JARROY010000301.1, forward strand.
GGGGTCTTCTTCTTCCCGGATATTATTTTCAAAGATGCCGTCATCACACTGGTTATCTTCCTGATCTTGATTGCGTTGGCCTTCTTTATCGGCGCCCCGCTGGAAGAACGCGCCAATCCCTCTGATACCAGCTATACCCCCAGGCCGGAATGGTATTTCTTATTCCTTTTCCAGCTGCTCAAATACTTCCCCGGCAACCTGGAAGTGATCGGGGTCATTGTGATCCCCACATTGGTCATCCTGCTGCTGTTTGGGCTTCCCTTCCTGGATAAAAGCGCCAATCGGCACTTTACCAAACGCAAAGGCGTTATCCTGGGGACGACCATTGGTCTGGTTGGCATTTTCGTCCTGACGGTTCTCTCGGTCCTCGAGGCCCCGCCGCCGGCACAAACCGCCTCTGGAGATAAAACTGCAGAACTATATGCCATGAACTGCGCCGGGTGTCATGGACCGACGATCAATGTTCCTCAAGCCACAAACTTGCACGAGATCATTGCGCAGGGCACACATGAGGGCATGCCTCCCTGGAGTGCAGATCTGACCAATGACCAGATCGATGCCCTGGTCGGTTTTATCCTTTCCCCTGATGGCAGCGAGATCTTTGACCAGCAATGCGGTGAGTGCCATATCGCCACGGATCTGGTTTCGTTGTTCGTGACCAATTGTTCTTCCTGTCACGGTAGTTCCGTGGCCTTCGCCGGGGATGAAGAAAGCCTGCGCGAGACGATTGTCCAAGGGGGTCTGCACCTGGAAATGCCGAGTTGGCGTGAGAAACTATCGGACAGCGAATTGACCGCTTTAGCCAATTACGTGGTGGACCCATCCACATCACCCGAAGGTGAAGAGCTGTATCAAACCAACTGCGTCGCCTGCCATTTCGATCGAGTCCCGCAGGCAGACAGCTTTGAGGATGCCTACCAGATCATCTCCGAAGGTGGGTCGCACGAGACCATGCCTGTTTGGGGAAATATTCTGACAGATGAGCAGATCGATGCCCTGGTCACCTATACCATTCAGTCCGCTGAAGGCACCGGGACAGAGGTTGGCCGAACACTATTTGTACAAAATTGTGTTTCTTGCCATGGTGATTTCGGCGAAGGCGGTCCCAATCCCTCGATGGCCGGAGATGTCATTGCCCCGATCAGCACCTCAGAGTATCTCAGCACGCGCGACGACAGCACTTTACGAGCGATCATCTCTCAAGGGCAGCCGAATTTCGGTATGTCTCCGTTTGGATTGGCGAATGGTGGCCCGCTGGATGAAAGTGAAATCGATGCCCTGGTGAGTTATATCCGCTCTTGGGAAAACGACCCACCAGTGGAAGTTCCGCCGGAAGTCTCGGCACAGACGGTCTCCCTATCTGGGGCTGAGGTATACAAGACCCTGTGTGCTCAATGCCATGGAGAGAACGCAGAAGGCGGTTTCGGTCCATCGCTGCGCTCACCGGAATTCCGTGAGGGTAACACTCAGGAAGACATCTTCAACACCATCAACCTGGGCCACGAAGCAACCGCCATGATTGCATGGGGCGAAATCCTAACCGCCGATCAGATCAACCAGGTGGTGGAATTCATCCTCTCACTTCCCGTCAGCGAGGGTGGAGCGGCATCAGAAGGTGTCTCGTTTGCAGTGACGATTAAACCGGCATTTGATACTTACTGCCAGGTCTGTCATAACGCCTCCAACGCTCAGGGCGAGTGGATTTCCACCAGCTACGACGATGTGCTCAACTCGGGAGAGAACAGCCCGGTTGTGATTCCCGGAGATTCTGGGAACAGCTTGCTGGCTCAGAAAATTCTGGGTATTCAAACCGAGGGAGGGAAAATGCCCCCGATGTCGGACATGCCGCAAGATATCATCCAGGCGATTCTCGATTGGATAGACGCGGGCGCTCCGAATAATTAGATTTGATCAGATAAACTATCCAAGAAAGCAGGCTGTTATCGCCTGCTTTTTTGTTTAATTAGATGGGTCGGGGCGCACGGCCGTGCGCATCTGCTCTTTCCGGTGGTTGAGGTTGCGATTTCCGCCATATCGAGATCACCCACCCTTTGGACGTAGATGTTCTCGATACATGCCAGTTTGGCACCCGTCGCACTCGACCACCAAGAATTGAGCAGCAATTCCTAACGAAGGAGTCCCTTCTGATCTGACAATTCCCCGATAAAACCAACATACAAGCGCAGGATCGACCCTGGTATAATATTCGTTTGGGTAACCGGTCGATGAACATTTCCACAAAATAAAACATTTGTGCTATAATTCACTCCCAACCCCCTGAAAATATATACCTGGAAAGGTGTTTGCATGTCTGATAAAGTCATTCGAGTCGTCGGGGCGAATGCCCATAACCTGAAGAATATCACGGTGGAAATCCCTCGTGATCAGTTTGTGGTAATCACCGGGCTGTCTGGTTCGGGAAAATCTTCGCTGGCATTTGATACTATCTTTGCCGAAGGACAGCGGCGCTATGTTGAGTCGCTCTCAGCGTATGCCCGCCAATTCTTGGGGCAGATGGACAAACCCGACGTCGAATCAATAGAAGGATTATCGCCAGCCGTCTCCATCGACCAGAAAGGTGCTTCACACAACCCGCGCTCAACTGTCGGGACGGTCACCGAAGTATATGACTACCTGCGCTTGCTCTTTGCTCGCATCGGGGTGCCGCACTGCCCGATCTGCGGTAAAGAAGTCGTCCGCCAGTCTGCTCAGGAAATTGTCGAGGCGATAGAAGACATGCCGGTGGACAGCCGCTTGCTGGTCCTCTCACCGATGATCCGCCACCGCAAAGGCACCCATCAAGCCGTTCTGGAAGAGATTGCTAAATCTGGTTTTGTACGCGCCCGGGTGGATGGCGAAGTGCTTGAACTGGGAAACGGCGAAATCGAACTGGATCGCTACAAAAACCACACCATCGAAGCGGTTGTTGACCGGCTGGTGCTGCGAGATTTCGAGAATGAAGAAGATCTCAATGGGTTCCGCTCCCGGCTGACAGATTCGGTGGAAACCGCCCTGCAGTTTGGAGACGGCATCCTGACCGTCCACAACCTTTCCACTAATCCTCCGCAGGATATCAAATTCTCCGAACACTTAGCCTGTCCAGACCACGGAACCAGCATTCCGGAGATCGAGCCGCGCACGTTTTCTTTTAATACACCGCACGGCGCCTGCCCGGAATGTCAGGGCATCGGCACCAAAATGGAAATTGACCCGGAATTGTTAATCCCCAACACCTCCAAATCGATCAATGAAGGGGCAATTTCTGCCGGGGAATGGGGCGGACCGCGCGATTTCGGAGGCTATTACTGGCAAATGCTGGTCGGCGCTTGCGAGGAATACGGAATCGACATGGATGCCCCGTTCTCAGAGCTAAGCGAAGCCCAGAAAGATGTTATTTTATACGGCACCAAAGGCAAAGAAGTCACTGTCCGGTATACCCGTAAAAGCGGGCGGGTCTCCACCTTCCACGCCGTTTAGGAGGGTGCAATTCCGAACCTGGAACGCCGCTTTAGGGAAACCAACTCCACCTACCAGCGCGAACGGATCATGGAATTTATGAACGACCGCCCATGCCCGGCTTGTAAAGGGGCACGCCTACGCCCCGAA
>JARROY010000302.1:0-3528 GCA_037383445.1 Anaerolineales bacterium
ATTTAATCTTGGGTTTTACGGAAGAAACCGTGTAAAAGAACCCGCAGAATGGATATATCTTAAATCTAAAAGGACATTTTGTTTGGATGTCGTTGGGTGACATCTAAAGTGATCTTGTGCTGTCAGTTTTGTTTGCAGGGGACAGCGTTGTCCCCTGCACCCCCCGCCGGGGGTGTGGCCCCCCGGACCGACCAGAGATGTTAATAGGATGAAATTCTGGATGGATGACGGCTGACCTGGCCTTCGAGGGGATTTAACTCATTATTTAGCTGAGCAAACCCAGCGAGAACATTATTCAATTTGAGATTCGGGGAGGGTTACAGAATTGTGATGCAAGTACCATGTAATTGTCAGCAGAACCTCCTATAATTAAATTGGACAAATCGTTCTGAACACATAGCTTTCAACACAGACCATAAGGAGCGTTTTTGTGAAAGTACTGCTGTATGATAATCATCAAGAGGCGATCAATTTATTGAGGGAAAACCTGAACAAATATGATTTTTCTCTTGTGGTGGAGCAGGAACCCTCGAACTTATTTAAACTTCTAAATGGGGAACCGCCGGAACTAATCATCTCGAATTTTGATCTGCCGAATGGGGGCATTGAGTTGGTCAACACAATGCTGGCAGTACTCAATCCACCTTTCCCGTATGTACTTTTTCTGACTGAATCATACAGCAAAAAATATGCTGTAGATTGTTTGGGCCCGGTGATGGGTGATTTTATTTCCCTGCCGGTTGAGGAAGAGGAGTTTACAGCCCGGATTGCGGTGGCGGAAAGAGCGATTGCGCTGCAAAAGTATCTGCGCTCCCAGCAAGATCTGCCACCAGATATGGCCATGTATGACGATCTGACGAATTTACTTAACCGCCAGGCGGTATACGAGCGTATTTTGGCAGAAATGAGCCGGTCGCAGAGAGAAAAGAAACCCCTTTGTCTGGCGATGTTTGAGGTGATAAATGCGGATCAGATTGCGAAGGAATACGGTGAGCAAACCGCTCGCCATACGATCCGGTTTGTTGCTAGAGCGATCCGGGCAAATGTGCGGATTTATGATGTGGTCGGTCGTTGGATGGGGGCAAAATTCCTGCTGGTACTTCCGGGAGTGGAAAAAGAGGATATGCGGAATGTGATCGGGCGGGTTTATCATGAGATTCATTCCGTGCAAATCCGGGTGGAAGAAGATGCAGTGTTAGATTTGGTCGTGGCCGCTGGGTTTACCTGGTATACGCCGAAGTTTAACGTCACCCTAGTCCAATTGATTGACCAAGCCAGTCAGGCGATGAGCGAAGCCAGCAAATTTGAGATGGGCGATAAAATTACGGGGTACATGGAGATCATGGTCTGACGATTCTTAGTGCGGTCCCGATATGGCATATAAGATTGCTACATCGACCACCAGGCGATCCATCTCAATTTGATCCTGATAGTTATTTATAAAATTCACCACGCTTAAACCAGCTTTTGCTTGACTGGATGAATGACTTGAATTACAATCCATTGGTTTTGCGTACGAGAGTACGCAACGATTACCGGCAGCGAGCCGTACGAAAGGAGGTGAGTTCCTTGGCTAAGGTCACCATCAGACCAAATGAATCGCAGCAGCAGCTTTTCCGTCGTTTTCGGAAAGCCGTTTCCAGCGCGGGCGTCCTAAGTGATGTCCGGCGAAAGCGCTGGTTTGTTTCCAAATCCGAAGAACGCCGGATTGCCAAGAAAAAGGCCATTCGTCGCGCCCGTCGCCGTCAGTACACTACCCGGGGTAAGAAATAATCCCGTTTGGTAGATTTTTAGACGAATAGCACCTGCCAGCGGCAGGTGCTTTTTTTGGAATGTAAAGGATATTTGGAATTATGTCCAATCCTCACGCTATCCGGGTACGCTTAATCTGAAAACTGAGCAAAATTGGGTTTCATAGATCGGCTGCCCAGATTAAACTACGGAAAAACGTTAGAGAGACTCTTGCATGGAAAATTCAAAGCAGATCGTGATTATTGGTGGGGGGATTACCGGATTAAGCGCAGCTTGGTATTTAAATACCCATTCACATCAGTCTTTTAATGTCATCCTGATCGAGGCGGAGAAAACGCTTGGAGGCAAAATGATCACCCACCAGGTGGAAATGGAGGATGGTGAACATTTGGTGATTAATGGCGGGGTGGATTCTTTCATGACCCGAAAACCTCAAGTTTGGATGCTGGCTGAAGAGTTGGACATGCGGGATGAGGTGATTAATGGGGGCAGCGAGCTGGATCAGTTGTGCATGCTGCGAGATGGCAAACTGGAAAAAATCCCAAAATCTTTTTTAGGTCTGCTTTTTTCTGGTCTGTTGACTTTTAAAGGCAAGCTGCGCATATTCAAAGAGCTTTTTATCCCTGCAAAGACGGATGATGAAGACGAATCCGTCGCATCGTTTGTCACCCGACGGTTCGGGAGAGAGTTTCTGGATAAGATTGCTGGTCCAGTATTGGAAGGGCTCGGTTATGGAGACCCAAAGGTGGAGAGCATGTTGGCAGTGCATCCGGAACTGGTGGCGATGGAGAAGAAGCATGGCAGCCTGCTGGAAGGCGTTTTGCGCTGGCGTTTGACAAATTTATTTTCCAGCAACCTAGGACGGAAGAACCTGAAGCGGATTGCTTTTAAGCAGGGTGTTCAGACGCTGATTAACCAAATGGCATCCAAACTGAAACTCGAGATACGGACGGGTACCAGGGCTCTGGAAGTGAATAAATATGAGGGGCGGTTCCAGGTGGTGCTCTCTGCGGGTGATCCGATCGTGGCCGATGGGGTGATTCTGGCCACACCTGCTAATGTGAGTTCGGAGATCTTGAAATATATTGCTCCAGAAAGTGCCGCTATGTTGTTCCAAATTCAGCACGAGTCGAGAGGTACACTCTCGCTGGCCTACCGCAGTGAAGATGTGGGGAGGCCAACCAAGTTTCAAAAACTATTGATCCCACGTGCAGAGCAGCGCAAGATCGATGTGGTGGAGTGGACGACCACCAAGTCTTATAGTGGGACTTCAGGTGGGTATGAGTTGTTAAAAGTCCATTTTGGCAGTGCGGATGAGCGTCTCACTGATCTTTCTGAAGCGGAACTTGTGAAGATCATCCGGGGAGAGTTGAAGGATATATTAGGAATCAAAGCTGAGCCGGTTCACGCCGAGGTTTTTCGCTGGCAGAACGGATTCCCTCGCTTGGATGTCGGGCATTTGGAATTGGTGGATTTGATTGAGGGGCAGCTGCCGGAAGGGATTTTCCTGGCTGGGAGCTCGTATCGCGGAAGTGATGTGCAGGATTGCATTCAACAGGGGTATGATGCAGCGGAGATTTGCTTGCAGCAGATGGAGCGGGTGGAGTGAACCCTATCTACTGTTTTGCCTAAACCCCTACCACCGGGGGTTAAGAACCCCATTCCCAGCCTTTCCCCTTGAAAAGGGGAAAGGTGACTGCGCAGCAGGCGGAAAGGGGTTGGTTTGGGTGGCTGGGAAGCAGATAGGAAGGGGTTAGATTTGTGACTGTGTGACGG
>JARROY010000303.1:0-4637 GCA_037383445.1 Anaerolineales bacterium
CACATGCAGGGGATGGTCAGCATGATCGATGATGCGGCGGCCATCGACGGTTTCTAGATAAGCCTCATGGCAAGTCCATTTTTCTGGGACCCTCCACGTCCAAACCTGGGTGCCGCTGGGATATTCATGGATCGTCATCGGCACTTCTTCCGCCAACCGGTAGAGAGCCTTATCGTAATCATCCGAGACCAGCTCGCGCGCCAGGAACCAAAGCTGATTAATCAGTTCGAGCATTGAACTCATTCTTTCACCTCCGGCGGATTGGTGACAAATCTCCATGGGTCTTCCCGGAGCAGGTCGCTGGTGGCATTCACAAAATCGGATAGGGTGCAAAGGGAAATCGAGCCGTAGTTCAGCGGAACAGACTGCCACTGGCCGCGCCGGCGCAGTGCTTCTTCTACCTGGTAGATTTCCAGCCGGGGATCCATTTCCAGGTCGCGCACATACATGCGGTAGGTAGATGGCTGCCAGGTTTCTCCTCGCCGGATTTGCCCACTGAATTCCTTCCAATAGCGGTAGGGTACACCGACGCGCTGTTCGCTGTAATGCAGTACGGAGGCGGCCTGCACGTCCGCTCCCAATAAAAGCAGTTTGAAACCCAACTGGATCATACGGTCCACCGCCGAGCCGTCATCAAACGCGGAAGGAGTATCCAGAGCGGCCAGTTCTTCGGCGTGCACCCCGATCAACGCAAAGGACTGCATCGGGTGCGTGGTGCGTAAAACTCGCGGCTGCTGCCGGAAGAACTCTGAAAATGCACCCATCCCCACCGCTGGAGCTTGAGCCGGGTCGTAGTCTTGCCCATTGGCAAATGAAAAATTAAACACCGGCACCGCAATGGTCCCTATTGGCGGGCTGTTGGTGAGGCCAACTGCTTCCTTCAACGCATTAAGATAAATCTGAATGCCGCCTTGCGGGCGGCCAAAAAACTGTAAGGCAGAATGTACCAGAATCCCATCCCCCCGGCGAACCCCCACTTTGTGGAGGCACTCTAAAATCTGCTGCTGGTTAATCTCTTGCATCTTTATATTTATCGTAATCGTCCCATAACAAACGCGCCTGGCGCAGTTCCAGCTTAAAGCCCATGCTTTCATACAGCTTCCAGCTGGGATCGTTATGGGCTAAGACTTGAATTTCGATCGAATGCACGCCTTGCTGGCGCAGCCAATCGAGGGCCAGTTCAGAGAGCTTTCGCCCCACTCCGCCGCGTCATCGAGAACTTGCCGTACGTGCGGGAAAAAGACTCGAGCCAAGCCTGGCCGACATCTTCCGGCTGGGGCAGCCCCAGGTCTAGCTGCCGGAAGTAGGCATCCAGCTTTTCATAAAAACCTTTTAGGGTTGGAAAGTCATCCTCCGTTCCAAGCCGGTAGCTTACCTCAGGGGCAGTGGATTTTTCACTCATTCATCCACTCCTTCACAATTTCTGGCCAGTTAGAAGGGTCGAATCCAAACTGAGCCAGGAAAGCATACACCATGCGCTCCAATCCAAAAGCGGTGCATCCGGTGTGGATCGGACCGCCATCCGGCAGGGTGATATTAAGATGGCGACCGAAAAAGTCTTGATGATAATTGTACGAACCAACCGCCAGCGTCCCCTGTTTAAAAGGCAGGTTTGCCCGGATTTCATATTTCAGCTGGAAGGCCGTCTGGAAAGCGGCCTGCTTGCGGAATTCCCCGACAAAGAAAGGATCGTTGGCCGTCTCCACGTGATAGGCCAGCCCGATCTCTTCAAAAATTTTCTGCATGAACTTGCGCGATCTCTCCCGGTTCTCGAGCACAAACTCTTTCGGGCCGACAAAGATGACCTCGCGCATGGTGAAGTTCCACAACCGCTCCAGGGAGGTTAGATTGCTTGATTCGTAGCGGAAGCAGTTCCCCACAGCGGTAGCCACCAGCTTGCCATCCGGGAGCGGGTGATCTGCAAGAGAGAAATACAAATGGTAGCAAACTGCCGGAGAAAGCAATGTTTTGATCTTCGAAAAAGATTCCAGCGGCGAATTGAGACCATCTGGATGGTAATGGGTCTCCTCGGCAAAGCGGTTGATAATATCCAAATCCTCGCGCAGGTGGGTGGCAAAGGTCAGGGAATGGGGGAATGCACTGAAATAATTGACTCTGTCGAGCATTTTGGCTGAGATCAAAGTCGGGAAGCGGTACGGCTTGGCACTAAATTCATCCGCCAGCAGCAAAAAGCGGCTTTCAAAAAAATCCACCAGCCGGGTGACAAGCGGCCCTAATAAAAAGATGCCCTTTTCTTCTTCCGAAACCTCTCCACGGGCGCGCAGTTCATCCATCGGATCTTGATGGTAATATACCGGTCGGTTTGAGTAATCTTCCAGCACCTCAACCTTGGGTTGGATGGCACCTTTAGCCATCTCTTCAACCACGCGCTGCACCTTATCTTCTATCCCCGCCAATTGTTCGGGAGTCAAGCTGCTCCCCAACTGAAGGACGATTTGTTTACCATCCTCACTGATCTCAGCCGCCCGGATGGTTTCATCCACATAGGCCATTTTGGATTGGATCTGCCCGACCAGATGTGCCGGGATATCGACGACAGGCGAAATAACCAAGGTGTCAGACATGCGAATTCCCTTCGATATATTGGCAGATTGCCGGTACACTGATCAGGTTAGTGATCGTATCAGCGGTAACCTCCACCCCAAACTCCTTTTCTAAAGCCACCAGGACCTCCATATGCCCCATCGAATCCCATTGGGGCAAGTCGCCAAATTGGGTCTCGGCGGTGATCTCGCTGGCATCCACATTTAACGCTGCGGCAAGTACCGTTTGTATTCGATCGACTAATCCATTTTGATATTGCACCATAAATCATTCTCCTACCAACTCACCTCTTCCGAAATGGGTTTTATTTTGCAGATTCCGACTGGAACATATTGCGGATCCCACACCCCCCAAGGCATACCACTATCGCCTGTATTGTAATAAAATTTTGCTAAACCTTCACGTAATTCTGTTGAACTCTTTATCTGTTCAAAAAGCACCGGATACATCTCATAATTTGATGGTGTGTCCTCCATAATGTGAAAGGTTTTCCTCAAACTTTGTTCTGAATACATCCAGCCCAAAGAAGCCTGGTGAAAACTGTCTTCTCTCCCGGTTGTACTCAGAGTAGCGACCAGCTTCCCTCCAGGTTTGAGGACGCGCATCAGTTCAGCCACCACAAACTGCAAATCTTGAAAATTATTATGTTCCAGTGAAGAAACAGCCACAATTGCATCCACAGAATTATTTTCTAGTTCGTCCAAGGTTTTAAGATCCTGACGGTAAAAAATCACCTTTCCGGAATGAGGGAATAACTTCTTGGATTGGATCAATGATATAAAATCTCGAAGCATTGGTTTGATTTTTTGCTTCCTTTTCAGCGTTTGCGATACGGAATGCAGGAATGTCTTAATATCAGAGGAAAAGTCGCTGGAATGAAATCCTTCGATGCGAAAGAACCGTCTAAAGTGCAGCGGCAGGTGTGAGCGATCCATGCGGTCTATACTGATCACGTTAATCCCCTTCCAAGCCAAGTAAAACTGCAGCACGCCTTCTCCTGCCCCAGCATCAAGCACCAATGGGATCGTTTCTAAGTCTAAATTTTTTATGATGTACACTAAATCAAGTAAATAATGCCAGCCAAACTCCTGGTGAATTACTCCAGCGATTTCTTTCAAATCTACTACAATGTCGTGATGTTCATCCAGCAAGGATATTGAAAGAATTTCCAACTTATCTTGCTCTTCCATCATTTTTCATCCTCGGGAGGTATAGTGATCACCATATCTCCGCGTTTAATCCCTTGATTAAACGCCATAATTGCGGGTGCATTCTCCGGTTTTAATAATGACGGTGAGAAATGTTTAAACCGGACCTGTCCTCTAATCGTATGAGGTTCAAGAAAACGTTCAAATGACAGTACTGCCCGGAAGTTTTGATAATATAACAGGCCACGTCCAATTTTTCTGGCATTTTCCGGTGAGGAAACTTCTTCTGCCTCCAATAATTGCCTGGCTTGCTGGAGAAATCCTTTTTTGGTTTTGGGAAAATAGACGATTGGATAATGGGAGTACCATGATTCCCCGCCGCACAATACAGCCTTACCCAGCAATACCGATTCCAGGCCAATAGAAGAATTATATACAATCACAAACTTCGCACGCTGGATAGATCGTATGAACTGATATATTCCTTAGACTCAATGAATTTTACATTGGGTAAATCGGCAACCTGAACGCTGTCTGCCCACTGCTTTACTGTCTGGTGGCTTGCTTTACCGTTACGCATCTCATCCGGATGTGCCCTGATCACGAACAATGTCTCTGGGTGAGCTTTAATCACCGTCAGCAGGTCATCCAGCCAGGTAAACATATCCTCATAAACCACATTGGCATGCGGTTGGCTGGTATCAAAGATCACATTGGTAAAGATCGGTACGATTTGTGTAAACCTGGCGGAGAGTTCGTTGAACTGGTCATCCAATCCTTCGAAACCTTGCCAGAATTTAATTCCAGCCATCGTAAATTTCCCCTGGAAGCGTTCGCTCAAATATTTATCCAGTTTTTCATTCTGGGCATCACTCAACTCTAAATCCGACTCCGTCAGATACACCTGACGGGCAGTTGCTTCTC
>JARROY010000304.1:0-10008 GCA_037383445.1 Anaerolineales bacterium
CCTTGGTATCGGAGGTTTCCGCAGAAGATACCGCTCCATTATGCGTGGCTTCAAATTGCCCGTAAAAAGACACTGATCTATACTTAGTTAGCTTCAATCTTATAGCTCTGGTCTCTCAAATTAATTTGAGAGACCAGAGCATCCACAGGTGAAAAATGAGATGATTAACGAACAACCAAGAGACGTAATTTTAGAAACAAAGAACTTATCAAAGTATTTTGGTGGATTACGGGCTGTCGACAATGTCTCATTAAAAATCACACAAGGGGGGCTTAAATCCATTATCGGACCAAATGGTGCAGGAAAGACTACTTTACTAAACCTACTCTCTGGAGTATATGAGCCTACATCAGGGGATATTTTCTACCATGAAGAGAAAATACCGCTTTGCCTGCCCATCGTCGAGCACATATTGGTATTGGTCGGTCCTACCAGATTACCAATATTTTTCCTACCCTTACTGTCTTAGAAAATATTCGCATTGCAGCCCAAGCACTTGGTAAAGACAACTTTAAGTTGATCGCTGATCATACCAATTTCCCTTCCTACACAGAAAAAGCGGTCGAAACTCTAGAAATCATCGGTCTTTTGGACCGAGTGGGGACACTTGCTTCTGCTCTCAATCATGGAGATAAAAGGCGTCTTGAAATCGGAATGCTCCTGGCCCAACAGTTGGATCTATTGCTTCTGGATGAACCAACTGCAGGTTTGGGCACCGATCAGGTTCCAGAATTTATGGAAATTATCAAATCAATTGCACACGACACTCAAAAAACTGTTGTTCTTGTCGAACACAATATGAATGTTGTGATGAACTTATCAAACCGGATCATTGTCATGCACCAGGGAAAGATGTTAGCCGAGGGTACCCCATCCGAGATCGCTTCGAATGAGGTGGTTCAACAAGCCTACCTTGGAGGACTCTACGAAGATTTCAACCAGGTTGGAACCGTTAGGACGAAAGATGGATGAGCTGCTAACTGTAAATAATATTCACACCTATATCGGGCAATTCCTCATCCTTGAGGATGTGTCCTTTTCAGTGCCAAAAGGCAGTATTACTGTTCTCTTAGGAAGAAATGGAGCTGGGAAAACGACTTGCCTACGCAGTATTATTGGCCAACTAACGCCTATTAAAGGTGTGATTCTTTACGACGGTGAAAATCTGATTGGGAAACCTGCTTTTGATATTTCCAATAAAGGAATTGGGTATGTACCAGAAAACCGAGCTATCTTTAATGGTTTGACCGTGGAAGAAAACTTGATGATTTCAGAACGTCAAAAGGGGCAACTGCAAAATCGGTTAGACCTTATCCTCGATCTGTTTCCAGATTTAAAGAGGTTATTCAAATGGAATGCCGGTCAATTATCTGGCGGACAGCAGCAAATGCTGGCGATTGCACGGGCGCTTGTTCCGGAGAACCATCTGCTGTTGATCGATGAGCCGAGCGTGCCAGCCAATTGTCCGATCATTTTGTAGTAATCGAAAATGGGAGATCTGTCCTAAGTGGAAATATGAATGAGTTGGTCGAAAGCCCAGAATTGATTTCCCGTTACCTCGGAGCCGCTTAAGGAGGATTATTAATGGAAGTAGAGCAGACCTCAATCCTAAGATCATCATCATTTAGGCAATCATTAATCTTTTCACTTTTCGTGATCATTGGGCTGATTCTTGTCAATATCCTCCTGTTTAATGCCGGTCAAGTGAGCATTGTTTTATTGTCCGGGTTGTATCAGGGAATGCTGTTCTTCCTCGTAGCTGCTGGACTATCCATTGTTTTCGGATTATTAGATGTTCTGAACCTTGCTCAAGGATCATTCTTCATGCTAGGGGCTTATATCGGATTTTTTGTTTACGGTTCTTTGGGTGAATCAACTTCAATTAGCTTACGGTTCATTCTTGCATTAGTGTCGGCGACTATTGGAGGATTGATACTAGGTGCAATCATGGAACGGTGGTTAATACGGCCGTTATACAGCAGACCAGTATTCCAAATCGTGCTTACCCTTGGTGTGGGTACAGCATTTACAGAAGTCATTCGCGCAATCTACGGTCCAGCAGGGTTGATCCCTATTCAACCACCGGAAGTATTAGATACCACATTTCCCATATTTGGAGCAAAATTTGAAACTTATAGAGTCTTCATCATATTTATTGGGGCATTAATGATGGTGATCATCATGCTGTTGCTCCAGCGGACACGATTGGGAATCATCATCCGGGCAGGTGTGGAAGATAGCGATATGGTGGAGGCACTAGGCATCAATATAAGGCGCATCTTCACCTGGGTGTTTGCCCTTGGTTGTGCCATTGCAGCCCTTGGAGGAATTACTGCAGCGCCATACATTGGTGCACATCCTGGAATGGGTGATCAATTTCTGTTAAGCGCTGTAATCGTAGTGGTATTGGGGGGCATGAGCAGTTTCGAAGGGACGATTGTTGCCAGTATCCGCAACAGTTGAACAAATCTCACTTCAGTATTTCAATACACCGGTTTTAGCCAGTATATCAATACTAGTCATTATGATTATTGTGCTTCTTGTGAAACCCAGTGGGCTATTTGGGAGGGAAGCATGAGCCAAGCAAAAAACTACCGCAAAAACAAACTTATACCGGTAGGCATTTTTATTCTCTATTGGTTAATTCCGCTGGTATACGCTGCAGTTTCTGGTCAGCCCGAAGCAGGTTTAACAGGGTTTCAGGCAGTAAAAAGTGCTGTGTCAAGTTTATTTTGCACAAAGGGGTATACACATCTCATACTGATATTTTTTATTGAACTTGGTCTGGTTATTTTTGGATTGATTTACATTAGAACAAGAAAACAAAAATTGACCTGGGGAAATGGTTTCGGAAAAGATGGGGGATTATTGCTTGTTTTCCTATTATTGTTAATTGTTCCATTTATCATTGCCTGCAAACAGAGTCTTCTGTTTGCGTACGTGGAAAATCTTTCTTTTGGCAATCTATCTTCATTGAAGTTTTCATTCTGGCAACCTTAGCCATGAGTTACAATTTGATGTTTGGTTTCACCGGGGTGATTTCTTTTGGACACGCAGCTTTCTTCGGGATCGGAGCCTATGGTGTAGGGCTGTTGATCTACCATTTGGAATGGCCTTTAGGAATTTCCGTTATTGCAACACTTTTATTGAGTATCGTGCTAGGACTATTCGTCAGTGTGATTGGGATCAGGATTCGCGGATTGTATTTTGCCATTTTTACCTTGGCCTTCGCCGAAATATTTTTCATTCTTTCACAAAATCGCATTATGACAGAAATTACCGGCGCAGAAGATGGTTTTACCTTTTCTGTACCAGATTGGATAAACGCAACCCATAATCGTCTCACCTTTTACTACCTTGCTCTTTTATATTTGCTTTTTACCTATTGGTTCATCCGGCGGCTGGTGAATTCTCCTACAGGTCGAATTATGGGAGCTCTAAGAGACAACGAAGATCGCGCTCTTATGCTCGGTTACAACACCTTCTGGTTCAAAACATTATCCATTGTAACTGCAGGCACATTGGCCTCTGGAGCGGGAATCCTGCGAGCTTTATTAAACAAAGGCGCTAGCCCCAATGTCCTCGGCTTAAATTTCACTATGGATCCTTTGTTAATGACGCTAATTGGTGGAGCAGGTACATACAATGGCCCTGTCATTGGTGCATTTTTCCTCCGCCTTACAGAACAAGTCCTTCGAGATGCTACTTTACAATTGGGAGCGATTGAAATTAATATTGGGGAACGATGGGCACTGATCTTGGGAGGGCTTTTTATTTTGAGTGTCCTAGTTTTTCCAGCAGGCATTGTCGGCACCTGGCGCTTGAAATCTCCCCAAATCCGGCAGGGTTGGCAGCGGCTTTTGAAGCAATTCAAAGTGGAACAACCTGATCAATAAAAGCAGTCCAAATTTACGGGAGTGAATATCCCTAGTTGTCTTTACCTTGCTGCTTATTGAGCACGGTTATCCCCCTTTTTGCAGATAGCGAGAATAAATCGAATATCAGGCGAACTGTATGGCCGAACAAGAATTGGTTTTCCTTTCCAGACCTCACAAGTCGGGTGGAAATCATTCAACAAGGTTATAATGGGTCGGTACCAGACAGCTTTGTTGCCGCAGCACTGCAATCTTGTGGATTTGAAAGTTAGAGAACGGAGTATGGATCAAAAAAACCGAGCCGACAGAAACTGGGGGCTCCTCATCCAAAATTTGGTCGATGGGTTCCTGGTATTATCGGAATCGAATCAAATCTTGTTTGCCAACCAGGCCTTCAGTGATTATTTTGAAAGTGCCCCTAAAGAAATCATCGGAAAAAGCCTGGTTGATCTACTGCACGCTAAAGACGAAAATGCTTCCAAGGATTGGCAGGTGATCCTCCAGCGAGCTCTATCGGAACCAAATTCCCCCGAACATTTCCTAAATTTAAAAACCCCGGAAATATCCCGCCTTTTCAGCATTTCCACGACCCTATACCAACCCTCCTCCGGCCAGAGCTATCTCGTGAGTATCTGGAGAGAAGTTCGCGAAAGATATTCAGACTCTCCTTCCCAACCAACTCAGTCGAAAGCAGACTCATATCAAAATGCATTAACTAAAATCGCAGCAGGTCTGCGTGAAACCGGAGAGCTGACCGATTACCAAGCTCAATTGGAAGAACTCGTCCGCATGCGAACCGAAGAATTGAGAGAGCAATATAAGGAAATGGAAGTTGAGATCGCCGTGCGGAAAAAAGCCGAACAAGCCGAAAGAGAGCAGCGAACCATGGCCGAAGCCTTGGAAAAAACCGCCGCAATCTTAACCAGTACGCTGGATCTCGACCAGGTATTAGACAGCATCCTTGTGACCCTTGAAAATGTGATCCCCCACGACTCGGCCAACATTATGCTCGTGGATGAAAATACCTATTCAGCAACGGTTGCACGGATGAGTTTCCCATCTTCGAGACCCCCACTTTGTTTACCATGTACCATACAAAACAACCTTATGTCATTTCAGATGTCAGCGAAGACTCTTCTTGGATCGAGCAAATTGGTTCGGATTGGATTCGGTCGTATATCGCGGCCCCAATTCTTTTCGGCGAAGAAGTTCTGGGATTCTTGAACCTGGTCAGCGACACGGTAAATTTTTATTCTCAACCGGATGGGGAGCGTCTCCTTGCTTTCGCCAACCACGCCTCAATTGCCATTCGTAATGCCAGGTTATTTGACCAAGCCGGTGAGGTAGCCACATTACAGGAGCGGCAGCGCTTAGCCACGGATATTCATGATGCTGTCAGCCAAACACTGATCTCCGCCGATGTGGTCGCCGAAAATTTACCCCAACTTATGGAGCATGACCCGGAACAAGGAAAAGCAGGCGTAATTAAAATCCGGAAATTAATCCAAAGCGCGTTAGCCAAAATTCTCGAATTCACCCGCACATCTCCCTGAACGAGTCAGTAAGGCGGGCGGAACACCATACAACCCGACCCATTTTTGTAATAAAAGCAAAGAACCGGCGAAATTCACCGGTTCTTTTACCTTTATCTTGAGCGGCCAAACTAAACAGGTTGTGGTTCCAATACGCATCCCCATTGACGAAGTTCTTCCAGGATCTTTTCCAATAGGGGGTCAAGTTGGTTTGCCACTGGCTCGGATAACTCCAAACCGAGTTCAACTACCCCTGGCTGGACGCCTAAGAGGACCACGTTTGGGGGGTACAATCCTTTCAGTTTTGCTGCAAAAAGCATATCGGGAATCCCAATATGGTGCGGAGACATTTTGAAAGACATGTAAGACGGCACCTCGTCATCCACCATCCGGATTAAAGTACCGGGTTCCTTGTCCATCAAAACCGCATCAATGATCAGCAGGTTTTCAATCCCCTCTAGGTAGTAGAGCAGATCCAGTCCGAGCGTACCCCCATCAAGGACTAGAATCTCCTCAGGCAAGTTGAATTCCCGGATCAAGCGTTGGGCTGCGTGGATTCCAACACCCTCATCGGATAGCAGGAGATTGCCAACACCAATCACCAACGTTTTGGCAGCCTGATTCATTTGCCGCAGCTTCCTGTTTTTTCCGGGCTGCGGAAAGTTTGCAGCGGTCCCACAAAATCGGAGGCCGGTTTAAGGGTAAATTGACCGACCTTCTCACCCGTAGCATCCAGCAAATGGACACCACATGCCATACACGGATCAAATGAATGAATCGTGCGTAAAATCTCAACCGGTTTTTCAAGATCCGCAATCGGTGTGCCGACCAAGGCTGATTCATATGCCCCGATTTGACCTTTGGCATCACGCGGGGAGCAGTTCCAGGTGCTGGGGACAATCGCCTGGTAGTTGAAGATCTTCTTGTCCTTGATATGGATCCAATGTCCCAGGGCGCCGCGCGGCGCTTCTGTAAAGCCCCAGCCTTTAGCTTCCTTCGGCCAAGACTCCGGGTCCCAAGCGCTCCACTCGTGGATCTGTAGATCTCCCGCTGCAACATTGGCGATCAGCTCATCCACCCAACCAAGCAGCTTTTCAGCGGTCACCACGGTCTCAATGCAGCGTGCAGCGGTCCGGCCTAGGGTAGAAAAGAGCACTTCTGCTCCCACCCCCAGAGTATCCAGAACAGAATTAACCACTGCCTGAACGCGTTCATGTCCGCTGGATATGCTACCAGCATTCTGGCAAGCGGACCCACTTCCCACTTCCATGGCGTTCTCCGCCAGACGCGGGGCTTTCATCCATGTGTATTTGTCCGAGTCCTGCAGGTAGTCATAGGGAGGTTTGGGGCCGGTGTAGTTTGGATTGGTAACCCCATCCCACGGATGCAGACCTGCGTTGGGATTATCGTAGTCATACCAAGAATGGGTGACGTATTCAGAGATCTTCTCCTGATCCACCGGATATACCGTGGACAAATCTTTGTCCAGAATATATCCTTGGGGCAGCCAGGGGTTCCCATCCGCATCGGGGAAATCTCCGTAAGACAAGAAATTACCCAAGCCCCCGCCGATGCCGGCCCATTCCAAATAAAATGGGGCTACAGCCAGAACATCTGGCAGGTATACCTGTTCTACGAAGGCGCGAGCCCGCTTAAACATTCCCTGGATCTGGGCAAGCATATCGGCGTTGATGGCGGCCTGGCTGGTGGGGTCAATCGGTGCGGCCATCCCGCCAACCAGATAGGTTTGCAGGTGTGGATTCTTGCTGCCCAGCAGGGCATGCGCCCGAATAACATCACGCTGCCAGTCAAGCGCCTGAAGATAGTGTCCCACAGCCATCAGGTTGGCTTCTGGCGGCAGCTTATAGGCAGAGTGGCCCCAATAAGCATTGGCAAATGGGCCAAGCTGTCCGCTGCTCACATAGCCGGCCAGGGTATCTTTGACGGATTGGAAATAATCCTTACTGGATACCGGCCAGTCAGAAATTGATTGGGCGAGTTCGGATGTGGCGGCCGGATCGGCATCCAGCGCACTGACAATATCAACCCAATCTAGCGCGTGGAGGTGGTAGAAATGAATCACATGATCTTGAACGTACTGAATACCTTCAATGATATTGCGCATAATTCGCGCGTTACTGGGGATTGTTACCCCAAGGGCATTTTCGACTGCTCGCACGGAGCAGAGTGCATGCACAGTTGTTCAAACCCCTCAAATACGTTGAGTTATCGCCCATGCCTCCCGGGGGTCTCGGCCTTTGAGGATCGTCTCAATCCCGCGGAACATGGTGCTGGAACTCCAGGCATTGGTTACCACACCATCTTCCACCTGAACCTCAATCCGCAAGTGTCCTTCAATCCGGGTAATGGGGTCGATTACAAGTTTCGCCATATTAATCTCCTTTTTTCCAAGGTTTTCCTACATTTCAGGATGTTTGTTTATCTGAATAATCATTTGTATCAATAATCGCCAATCTAATGGGCCTCCTTTCCCTTCGGAAACAAATTAAAATACCTAACAATAGCGCCATAAGCCAGGAATCCCCCAGCGATCAGGCCGACGGTGATCGTAACTTCAATCCAGGTGGGTGTATAGACCACATGGGCGGGTTCTGCCAGGCCAATCCAGCTGATGATCAGGCGGTTGATGAAAGTCCCGATCAGGGCAAAAACCCCGGCCCAGAAAGGACCAGCCGAATGGTTGCCCAGCCGTGTAAACAGCATAATCAAGGGTATGAACAGCCCAATGACGATCTCAAACCAGGCCAAAACTCCAAACCGGTCTGGGAAGAGCATCAGCGGGATTTCGCCTGCGCCCATCCAATCCCCCATCTTAATCGCTAAGTAAAGCGCCATGGTAAACCCCATCGCCTGGCCAAGGCGGTAGAAAAGCTTGTTATCAATCTTCATTCCCAGTGCTCGCCAGATCAAACGAACGGCAATCGCGGTCATCCCCAAACCGGTATAGATCGCCTGAAGCAAGAACAGGATAGGCAAAGCCGGCGTCCACCATAAGGGGTGCAGTTTGTGCGACAAGATCAGGAACATCGACCCCAAGGAAGATTGGTGCATGGTAGAGATCACGATCCCGATCCCAGCGATTACCACAATCCCCCGGTTAATCCATTTGATCGGTTTCTGAATATCATATTTTTCGAGGACAATCGGCGCAAACTCGATGATTAAAATGATCGAGTACAGCGTGATGCTCAGGCTGACCTCCTCTAAAAAGGAGTGCAGGTTAATGTAGCCCGGAATGAAAATATTGTAAATCTGATACCAGCGCCCAACATCCAGGAAGGCGAGAGCGCCAACCACAATGTAGCCAATCAAGCCAGCCACGACAGCTGCCCGGATCACGGTGTGGTAATGCTCACGCCCAAAGAAATAGCTGATCAATGAAATCGTAAAAGCAGCCCCAGCCACGGGAATCAAAAAGAAATCGACCGAAATCCACAACCCCCAGGGATAATGGTCGCTCAGATTGGTCGTGGGTCCAAGACCGACCACCAAACGATAAATTGCTAACGCAACAGCCAAGAGTGTCAGGACAGCCAGCGGGTAAAAGCTGCGCGGCACAGGTTTTTTGGTAGTATCGATTGTGCTCATGAGTCCAACCACCCTTTCTTGGAAACAACCCACATTGCGGCCAGAGCAATCGGCCCTCCAATCATAATTGAAGGAAGAATCACATCACTGGTATCCTCACTCAATTGTGGAATGGGGTCTGTTCCCAAATCTTCAAGACCCAATTTCTCGAAAGGCACGGCAGAGAGATATAAAACAGATGTCCCGCCGGCATCTTCTTTGCCATACACATGTTGGACATAGCGGTCTGGTTCGTTTGCTAACCGGCTGTCGGCTTCTGAGACCAGTTCCCCTCGGGTACCCCAAACCAATGCACCGGTCGGGCAAATCTCTGCGCAGGCCGGTCCATCCCCTACAGCCAACCGGTCATTGCAAAAAGTACATTTGGTAACCTCAGGAATCCGTTCGTTCCATTGAAACCGGGGGACATGAAACGGACACGTGTACTGGCAGTAGCGGCATCCAATACACCGGTCAGGATCATAGGTCACCGGTCCCTCGGGTGTCTTTTGCAGAGCATGTACCGGGCAGCCGCTGACGCATCCAGGATCAAGGCAGTGCATACACTGGCGTTTTACAAAAGCATAATTTTCATTGTCTTCTTTGTAGAGTTGGATTAACGTCCAGGTATCGCTGGTGAGCTCTTGAGGAGCATCGTAATAAGCCCTGATATCCGTTTCATCCTGTGTCTCGTTCCAAGAACGGCAGGCATTCGTGCAGGCATTACAGCCGACGCAGATGGTTGAATCGTACAGCATGGCAAAGGCTTCATCAGGTGTGTGACTCGTCGGTGCCGCCTTAGCTGTTTGGCTAGAAAGCAGCGAACCACTAAGCGCCAGACCGCTGATCTTTAAAAAATCTCTTCGGTTGATTTTCGACATGCCAACCTCCTATTCCTCTTCATCTTCATCAGATTCTTTTTGATCAGATTTAGAGAGTTGGCGATAGGCAGCAGTGGCGGCAGCGCCCAGAGCTAAACCAGCAGCACCACCGATGATGGCCGCACTGGAAGG
>JARROY010000305.1:0-3492 GCA_037383445.1 Anaerolineales bacterium
CAAATACCAACGCTGGCGGCTCAGGCGGCTGGCTGTGCAGCAGAAGTACGGCAAGCAGCTAAGCCAGTCGGTGCCGGTGATCTTCGGGAACTCCCTCCCCAAAGCCGGCTCGCACCTCCTTATTCAAGTACTGTGGGGGATGGCAAAGCTTGGTCCATTTGTGATTAATGGAATGTCGTCTGTGAATAGGGATGAATTCAACCAAAATGTGTCTGTTGAACGGATCCTGGATAATATTAAGCAGCTCAAGCCCGGCGACATCAGCTATGGCAAATTAAATTGCAAGGAGCCTTTTATAGAACCACTCACCCGCCCAGGAATGGCAACCATCTACATGTTCCGCGACCCGCGGGATGTGGCCGTTTCCGTGATCCGCTACGCCACTGAAATGCATCTGGAGCACGGCCTGAACACACATTTTACCGAAGTCCTGAAGAGTGACGAAGAGCGTCTGAAATTTGTCATTACAGGATCCGATATCCCATCCCTACCTTACAGCAGTATATCTAACCGCTATAAAAGTTACATTGGGTGGTTGGACCAAGCGGTATTTCCGATAAAATTCGAAGACCTCATCCAGCACCGGACCAATACACTCAACCGACTGCTGGATTTCATTGCCGAAAGAGGCTACACCCCTTCAGTTTCTCGCCAGGATGCTGTAGCCGTTTTGGAAAAGGCGATCCAGCCGAAGCGCTCGGGCACCTTCCGAAAAGGCAAAACCGGCGAATGGCGCACCGTCTTCTCCCCAGCCATAAAACAACTGTTTAAGGACACCACCGGCGACCTGCTGTTGCAGCTTGGCTATGAACAAGATGCCGATTGGTAAATTCTGTTAAGAGATTCACCGACGGAACCAGGCTTCATTCATTTAATTTTCGGTATATATCCACAAGGTCTCCCCATCTGTGACCAGTTCCACCGAACCGTTTACGTCAGTGCGCAAAATTGTTTTACCCGTCAGGGCATCCAGCGTTTCCTCATCCGGCAGGCCGCTCTGATTGAGGGCATTGACGCTGATTACGACGACCTGTGGTTGGAACTGAGAAAGCCACTTCGGCGGATTGGAGTCAATCTCTCCCCCGTGGGCTAATAATAGCGCACTCAGATTGTGGCTCAGGTAGGCGTTTTGGGGATCCTCAAAGAATGTTTCTGCATTTCCCAGGGGTAGCAGACAGTTAAATTCCTGCCATGTAATCAGCAGCACCGCTCCATCCTCACCCAGGCTGAGCGCTTTTAATTGGACGCCGCTTCCGAGCTCCAACACCTGACCCAGGAGAATTTTCTGCACCGGGATCTCTTCTTCGTGCAGCCAGGCATACACCAAGCGCGATGGACGTGAGGTTTCCTGTTCTCCCGCCCACCACACCTGAGCGGGGATATAACGCGGCAGCACCGCCGGTAAAGCATTCATCTGGTCGGATTGTGTCCCGGCCACGACCAGTACGTCCAATCTGCGGTGGAACAACGGCATGGCACGCCCTAACCCCTGAGACAAACGCGAGGCACTCTCCCCACCGCCGACTAGAACAAAGCGCCCTTCCGGGGTCTGCACCAGAACCGATTCGCCGTCTCCCACATCCAGGAAGGACAGGTGCAGATCACCATCCGGACGGGACAAAGCTGCCTGCCACACCAAAACTACTGCAACCGCCAAGACTGCCAGCACCAGCACCGGGCGCAGGTTGATGTGTACTTTTTCCTTTAATGATTCCCAAAAGACCGTCAGAAACAGCAGCACAAGGTAAAACCCGGCCGCCACCCATGGACTGACCGGACCCAGCACGCGCACCCCATCCTCCCAACCGGCAAACCATTCCACCACCCGGATCGTGTAGGCGGTAAATGGCCATACAGCATAGGCTAGCATCTGCCCAACCGGGTGGATGAGCGCGCCAACCAAAACCGCCAACCCGCCCAGTACCATCACCGGCGGCTGGGCTGGCAGAATCGTGATATTGGCCGGCAGAGAGACGAGGGAAAGCCGCTGAAAGTGATAGAGGATCAGCGGCAGGGTGGTCAGTTGAGCGGCCAATGTCAGCAGCACATATTCACTCACCGGTCCACTCAATCGATGTGCCGCATCCGGTGAGAGTTTACCCGCCAGCCAGGTTTCAAAAGATTGCTCCCAGGGTTCAGCATACACAATCAAACCGAGAGTGGCTGCAAATGAGAGTTGAAATCCGACATCCCATAACAGCTGTGGGTTGAACAGCAGCATCAATCCGGCTGTCAGGGCCAGGCTGTTGAGACCATGCTGGCGGCGGCCGACCTGGCGGGCAAACAGCGAAAGGCCACCCATCACGGCGGCCCGCACCACAGCCGCATCCGCCCCCACCATCACCGTGTACAGACTGATGGCGATCACCGCGGCGACTGCTCCCCGCCGCGGCCCCAACATCCGGCCGAAAAGCATCGAGAAAAGACCAGCCACGATAGTGATGTTAAATCCCGAGATCGCAATTATATGGGTCGTACCGGTATCCTTGAAAGCCTGGTCCACCTGATCGGGAATGCCGCTTTCCACCCCCAGAACAATCCCCGCTAAAAGCGAAGCTTCGGGGTCGGGCAGATACCCGGTGATCAGACCCAGGCCAGTTTCTCTGAAGGAATAAACCGCCTGCAAAAAAGGGTTTCCTGCCCCCTTCTCCAGAAGAGAGGCAGATGCATACGGCATATAGCTGTACACCCCCTGGCGAGCCAGGTAGGCTTGATACGAAAAATCTTCATCCTCCGGTGGGGTTTGCAGCACTCCTCTTATCCGCACCCGATCCCCATAATGCCATTCCCCGCCCGTGGGCAGGTTGGCCAAGAGTTGGCCCATCACCGCTCGGCGGCTGCCATCCGGCATCACGATCTGCTCAGCTGAAAGCACCAACTGGATGTGTGTATCGCGTACCTCAGGGGGCTCCTTCACCACCGCAACGATTTCCATAGGCTCTTCTCTATCGTTATACCAGGCTACATCTGCTTGTGAAAACGTTGGTTGGGCGGCTTGGTAGCGGGCAGCGCCTAAAAAGAGAGCAACCAGACATAAGACTGCCAGCACCTTGTTCGAGAGTTGACTTTCACCTTCCGCGTTAGGCCGGCGGCGCAAACCCGCGGTGAGGCGGGGGAAAAGACTGACCCAGCGCCCAACCAACCTGCCAGACAGCAAAGACATCCAGCGCAAACGAGGCGAAACCACCAGCAGCAGCAGTCCGGCACCCGCCAGCACCAGCCAGACAGCAATCGGTTTGGTTAAAAACGAAGCAAGCCATATCCCGGTCGTAAAACTGAGTGAGAGTGCCAGCAACGGCAGCACTTTAAACCCCTGATCCGCTCGCATATTGAAATTATATCTGATTTGCTCGTCTCAAAGACTCAGTTGGGGGGAACAAGACTTCTCTTGCTATGCCTGGTCGATATATTGAGGCTGCCACAATTGATAATCAGAGAGTAAAGTTGAGATAATCAGAAATACAGTCAAGACCACTCGCGATGCGAGCGATC
>JARROY010000306.1:0-4250 GCA_037383445.1 Anaerolineales bacterium
CAGGCCAACCAGATGAAGGACCAGGTGCGAACGGTTTACCGTGAAGCACTGCGTTTTTCGATGAAAACCCAGATGAGTAAATAAAGTTTACGAAAAGAGAGATGAAATTATGGAGTTTGAACGCAATTTAGAACGGTATGCTGAAGTGGTGATTAAAATTGGGATTAACGTGCAGCCTGGTCAGCGAGTGCTGATCACCCCCTGGGTAGAGAATGCCGATTTTGTCCGCCTCCTAACCGAACAAGCCTATAAGGCTGGGGCCAGTTTTGTCGATGTGATGTGGGAGGATGAACAATTGCGATTAACCCGGTTTGAGCACGCCCCGCGCGATTCCTTTGATCTGCATTCCGACTGGCCAACAGCCGCGTTCGTGGAAGCTGGCAAGCGCGGCGATGCCGTGATCCGCATGAATATGGCAGACCCGACTTTACTGCTGGAACAAGACCCAGCATTGGTAAGCGTTTTCCAGAAGACCCAGACCCAGCAACTACAGCCTTATTTCCAACTGGTGCGCACCCGCGGCATCAATTGGGTCGGGATCGGCGTGCCAACCAAACGTTGGGCAGCCAAGGTGCTGCCGGATGTTCCGGAAGGTGAGCGCATCCGCAAAATGTGGGAGATCATTTTTGAGATGTGCCGCATCTCGACCACGGATGACCCGCTGGCGGAATGGGAGCGCCATATTGCCAATCTAGCCGCACGATCGGCTTATTTCAACGAGAAGAAGTACTCCGCTCTCAAGCTGACTGCCCCGGGAACCGATCTGTGGGTGGGGCTGCCCGAAAAGCAGCGTTGGCTGAGCGCTCGCATGGCCAGCAAAGCCGGGATTCCTTCGGTGGTCAATATCCCCACCGAAGAAACCTTCACTGCGCCTCACCGAGCACAGGTTAATGGTACTGTACGTGCTACCAAACCGCTCAATGTGCGCGGCATACTGACGAGAATGCCAGCTACCTGGGAGAGATCGCCCTGGTTCCTCACAGCTCTCCGATCTCGCAGTCGGGCTACTTGTTCTCGAGTACTCTGTATGACGAGAATGCCTCCTGCCATATTGCTTTGGGCAGTGCATACCGCTTCAGCTTTGAAGGCGGTGAAGAGATGAGCCCCGAGGAATTTGAAGCCGCCGGCGGCAACAGCAGCCTGATCCACACTGATTTTATGGTCGGGTCGGAGAATATGGATATCGACGGGATTACCACAGGCGGCAAAGCCGAACCTGTGATGCGCAGCGGTGAATGGGCTTTTGATATTTAGCCGGATACAGAAAAAAATGGAAAGGGCATCCAACCGGATGCCCTTTTTGTATTATGCGACATTCAGCAAAGTCTTTCACTTACTGAAGGCCAACTCTCAGTCAGCAGACAGCCAAGCTTATTTGCCTAGTAGGGCATTCATCCTGACCAGGAAGAAGGTGAGCCCTGCGCCGAAGATAGCGCTTCCTACCGATACCATAACCGTCTGGGCGAAGTCGTCTGGGACGACCTGCGCACTAACTGCGATGCTGATCCCCGCTGCCGCCAGGGCTGCGAAGATAACTGTTGTTTGGGTCATACTTTTTTGGTTGTTCATATTAATTCTCCTTTTATTTATATACATACTCATTTGTATGTAAATTTGATAAAAAAATACTATCTTATACTTGGATCCCAGCCATCAGAATATCCGCAAAAGAATTGGCGCTCGCCTTTAATGAGAATTGGCTTGCGTTGGTCAGCCATAACTGGATGACCCCATTCTGGAAAGCCAGGTATGCCCTTGCCATATCTTTAGGTTCCACATCGGAACGGAGTAGCCCTGCTTCAATTCCCTGGATCATGATCCCAGCCAACATTTCGATCAGACTATTGCCTGATTCGATCTGCTGCTGACGGCCTTCTTCTAGTTCGGGGACTGATCCCGTTTTGAAGAGATACAATTCCATCAGGGCGCGCATTTCACGATCAGCTTCAATCATCTCCATTTGGCGAACAAAGACCCTTCGCAAGATGTCTGTCAGAGAACCACCTTCGGAAGCGGCTTGCTGAATAATAAGGTCCCCGCGTGCAGAATATTCCCGGATCAATGTGTTGTAAAGTTCCGCTTTGCTGCCGAAGTGCCAATAGATGGCTCCACGGGTGACGTCTGCTTCGCTTGCGATATCCTGCAATGTGGTCGCAGAGTAGCCTTTTTTACTAAATACTGCCAAGGCCTTTTTCAGCAGTTGTTCGCGGGTGATAGCAGCTTCTTCTTTCGTCTTTCTCATATCAATCTCCACATACATACTAGCATGTATGTATAATTTTGTCAAGGAGCAATTTTACCTTTGCTTAAGTTGATCTATCCTCTTGATCAATCCGTTGAAATTGTCAAATTAGCTGGTGATATTTGGAGACCTCACCCAAACGCGGCTTCAATCCGGGCAACCCGAGCGGAATATTGCTCTTCTATTTTGTGGTCGAATAAATATCCGGCGAAAAATAAAGGACGTGCGGTCAAGCGAAGCTGGGACCTTTTCAACAGTGTAGGATCCTTTTTCCCCCGATAATGGTCGATCACACCAAGTTTGTGGCTGTCTCCATGCAGGTAGTTGATTGGTTACAAGCAGTGGAAGAAAGCAGCGGGGTAACATGCTCTAAGACTACTTCCCCAGAGCGTTGATGGTTTCCGTCCCAGCCCTCCGATATCCCGATCTCGACAACATCTTCTATTGGAAAACTGTGTACTATGGAGAGAAAAGATCCTGACTGTTGGGCAGCGCTAGCCTGGTTTTCCTTCGACAAGCTTTGAAATAATTCAAACCTTAACGGTTTTCCGAGGATATTGGGATACCCCCCATACTGATCTCCAAGATACTGGTAATCCTATTCAAATTCCTTTTTCATCCAGATCAGGGTTTGGTGAGCTTGGAAGCCGAGGGTTTCAAAGACTTTTGTGGACTCCCCGGCTGGGAAGTTTACTGCCAAAGTGCGCATCGGGCGCAGCAGGCCGCGTTCGTGCAGTTTCTGCCGGGCGTGAGGGATTAGCGCACACAGGGCGAGTTCCCGCTTTTGAGGAGGTGCGGCCACCCAGAGCCAATCGGCTTGGGAATAGCTGGTCTGCCAGGTGAGGGAGCCAATCCACTTCTGGTGATGGAAGGCTGACCATTGGCGGATTTTTTGGTCATTGAGCGAACGCAGCATCGCCCCGGCAATCCCAGGGATAATAGAGCGGATTTGCAGAGGTAAATTCCAGATCACTTCTTTGCCGTAGAGGGTGTTAAGCCACTTCTTTTGCATTGTCCAATCCGCACGGCGGCGGGTTCTAACCTTCACGCTGGGCGGGATGTCCAGTTTGGTCAGACCGGGTTGGCTGTGCCAGACTGTGCGGCGAGCGCGCTCACTAAAACCAAAATCCCCGTAAAGGTGCTGAGCTTCTTCGTTGTTCTCATCCACCTGCAGCCATAAATTTCTGACTCGGCGTTGGTGCGCAAATTCTAAGCTGGCTTCGGTGAGCGTATGGGCGACTCCACGGTGGCGGTAGTCTGGGTGGACCGAAACGTTAGCGATTAAATAGGATTTGCGAGACTCGGCTAGTACGGGAATAAGATTGATGTTTCCGATGATACGTCCGTTTTCCACCCAGACAAACCCCCGGATAGCGGGCGGGAAATTGTTGAACCCGATGTATTTGCTGCGCCTGCTGCCTGCCTGACGCATCTGTCGGATGAACCGGCGCCCGTCGCGATCCAGGGTGGCGGCAAAACACAACTCGACCAGGTCGGCTACCTCGCTGAGATCCTGCGGCAGCCGGATCGGCCGGAGTTGTTTGGGCATCTGTGTAGTTTCAGCTGTTCTAGAATAAGCAGTCATTTTTCGCAGACAAATTGGTGTGTAGCCAGGTAATTGTATCTTGAATTTTCCAATTATGTTTGTGGTTTTGTTGCGGATTGCGACGCGGGAGGTGAATGGTTTCCATTGGTTAGCGTTATTTTACCTCGATGTGCGTTCCACATCGAGGGTAGAACATCCTAACAATAACAGAATTTTATCATTACCTTGACCTCCGGGTGGATAGTATTTGGATGGTTTTCGGGTTTCGACTGACAGAGATCAGGGAGCCTTTCACCATCGTCGTTTGAGCGATACGGCAATAAATCGTGTAGGGGTCTGCTCTACTGTATAATATCCCCATGCACATATTGCTGATCCATCAAGCCTTCGCCGCACTCAACGAACCGGGAGGTACCCGCCACCATGAACTGGCCCAGCACCTGGTGCAGAAGGGTTACCGGG
>JARROY010000307.1:0-7402 GCA_037383445.1 Anaerolineales bacterium
GTGCGAAAATTGTGGGACTGTAACCTTCTTCCCCAAATTTTTTGATGAAAAAATAAAGAACCCTTTATCTATTTATGAAAGGGTTCTTTTAATTTTCAGCCAAATAACTCACTCACATTTAAAAGCTTTCTCAGTTAACTCCCGCAGAGGACCGTGTTGCGGAGGGCAAATCCATTGGATTCATACTGCTCCTGATAGGGTTCCAAAGCCTCTTCACTGGTGGCGGCATGCCAGTAAGCTACCTGAGACAGCACATCGCGGGGCACATCACTGCCGCAAAGGTACACCTGAGCATATTGAGGATTGCTCATCTCATCCACCACAGTAATCAAGATGACATCAGGAAGGACTGGCCAGTTTGCCAGTTCACCCACAATCGGGGGAGTTGGAGAATTCAACCAAACCTCATTGTAAGCGCGTCCCTTGCTGCTTGCAGACCGCGGCCAGTGGGCTGTATGTTCCACCACAAGATACTTTACCCACCGTCGCAGACAATCACCTGCCCCATCACTGGTATCAAAGATATACGCAACGACACCAGATTGATTTTCTACATCATCTTCCAACTCTGCATACCTTACCCAAAAATCCTGATCGTTGTAAGCTAACAAAATTGCATTGGGATTGGATTTTCCCTTATACTCGGTAAAATTTCGGCAGGTTGGGGCAGAAAGCACCAACTCGGTGGGCTCTGGGGTCGTTTGAACCGGAGCCGCAAGCGTAACATCTGTGTCCACACTGGTGGCGGTAGGAAAGGCGGTGGGTGTTGCCCGAGCTCTGCTAATCAAACCATTCTCTCCTAATGTGGTTACCAACCCGGTAATAGCGACCACCAGGCCAGTGATCGCGGTAATAATACCTGGAATTGTAGCCCAAAAAGACTGTTTCTTTTCTTCTGGCACCTCACCAGAGGTTTCGTCACTCATTCGTTTTCCTCCATTTGTAAATATTTAGATAATTATAACCTTTTAAGAACGATTTAGTTGCAATTGGTCGACTGAATTTCCTCAAACCTGGTTACAATTAACCACAACCGGAGTTCAATTTTTCCCCCATCTCATAGAGCAGGATGCCAGCAGCAACAGATAAGTTCAAAGAAGTGGCATGACCACGCATTGGAAGGTTTATTAAAGAGTCGCACATCGCAATTTGCTCTTCGTTCAACCCTTCCCGCTCACTGCCGAGCAACAAGATTGCCGGACGCTCATAATTTGCTTCTGTAAAATTCACCGAGCCCTTTGCGGAAGTGCCATAAAGATGGAAATTATTCACATTCTGCCAGGCGCGGAACTCTGCTAAAGTAGCATAAACCACTGGTTTCCAAAAAATTGTCCCCATACTGGCACGTACCGAGGTAGGGTGATAAATATCTGTCCCATGTTCCAACACGATCAATCCATCAGCGCCGGCAGCATCGAGGGTTCTCATCAACGTGCCAAGGTTGCCTGGGTCTTGAGGGGATACAATCGCCACTCCCCAGCTAAAATTGTCCTTGGATAATGACTCCAAAGGGATTATTTTCTGGCGAACAACTGCAAGGATTCCCTGAGGATGTTCTTTGTCCGCAAGATCTGCGAAGATATCTGGGGTAGTGGAAAAAACCGGGATGTTCTTTAAATTTAATTGGGTGATCAGTGAATATGCATAGTCGCTTGTCAGTAGTTCTGGAGCATATAAGAGAAAATCGATCCATGCTCCCGATTCGACAGCCTCTCCAACATGGCGAATCCCTTCCACCACAAAAACGCCCTGCTCCTGACGCCGCTTTCGACTGCCAAGGGAACGGATTTGTTTAATTTTTGGGTTTTGACGAGAAGTCAATAAGGTCATACCGTCACCAGATAAAAGATTTTATAAAGCCAAAAAGGTCAGTTATTATCAGCAAGGGCGCCCAGGTTTACGAAGACTGTCTGCATGGCTTGATCGACCTGGGAATCGTGCCCTATCCATAAAAAATATTAGCAACTTTCACATCGATAATCTAACCCAACCCTACGTATAGGAGAATTGTCAATTATGCCCGAAAATAAAGAATTTCCACAATGGGATATGTCCAATATATTCCCCAGTTTAGAGTCACAAGAATTCAAACAAGCCACCGAAAAAATCAACACCATGTTGAACGAGATAGAAACTTATCTCTCGGAAAATCACATTCATCCAGACCTTGAACTAAAAGAAACCGATCCTGCTAAATTGGCTCAGGTCATTGCTGGTTTCATTAACCGGATGAACGAATTTGAACTCCTCGGCACGACAATTGGAGCTTATCTGAATTCCTTTATCACCACTGATTCTTATAACCAGCAGGCAGCTAAAGCTTTATCCACCATCCAACCCTCCTTCGTCAAAGCCGGGCAGCTTGGAGATGTGCTTTTTAAAGGTTGGCTGGCGAAAATTGGTGACCAAATCGATGCAGTGATCGCTCAGGATGAAATCTTGCAGGAACATTCCTTCTTTTTGAAAGAAACCATTGAACAAAGCCAATATCTGATGAGCGCTGCAGAGGAAGAACTCGCCGGAGAACTCTCGCTCAGCGGCATCCGTGCCTGGGATAAGCTGCAAGGCGATATTACCAGCCAACTATCCTGGCCAATTGAAGGAAAAGACGGAAAGATCCAGAAACTACCGCTTACCGAGATCATCAACTTTCGAAACCACCCAGAAGAAGCCATGCGCCGACATGGCTATGAGGCAGAAATGGAAGCCTGGAAAACAGTAGAAGTTCCATTGGCAGCAGCTCTCAATGGGGTTAAAGGAACCCAAGGGGTGCTCTGGAAACGCCGCGGTCGCAAGGATTCCGTCCACAAAGCCATTGACCAAGCCCGGATTGACCGCGAAACCCTCGAAGCGATGCTCGAATCAATGCGCAACTCGTTTCCGATGTTCCGAAAATATTTCAAGGCGAAAGCCAAAAGACTGGGTAAACAATCCCTCCCCTGGTGGGATCTTATGGCTCCAATGGGAAAAACCAGTCGAACGTTTAGCTACCCGGAGGCTCAAAAGTTCGTCCTCGAAAATTTTGCTAAATTCTCGGAAGAACTGGCTGAATTCGCCAATACTGCATTTGTCAAGAACTGGATTGATGTTGGTCCGCGAGAAGGCAAGCGAGCCGGCGCTTTTTGCATGAGTGTCCCGCTGGTAAAAGAATCTCGCGTCCTGCTCAATTTCGAAAGCAGTCTGGACTGGGTCTTTACTATCGCTCATGAATTGGGTCATGGATTTCATAATCACTGCATGTTTGATCGGGACCGCACTGAACTCAACAGAACCACCCCTATGGTGTTGGCAGAAACTGCCTCGACCATGTGCGAGACGATTGTCACCGAGGCTGCACTGAAAATGGCCACAGATAAAGAAGAAGAACTGGCTATTCTCGAAACAAACCTGATTGGCTCATCTCAGGTGGTGGTTGATATTTATTCACGATATGTGGACATGGAAACCACACTACTATATCCCAGGGCTAGCTTTTTATAATTTCCCCTACGCTTTTGGCCTATTATTTGCCACAGGCTTATATTCACTTTATCAAGAACGCGGAGAGGCATTTGTCAAAGATTACAAAGACCTGCTCTCCAGTACCGGAATGGCGAAAGCCCCCGAACTTGCCAGCCGCTTCGGAATTGATATTCGCAGCCCAGAGTTTTGGGACGGCAGCCTAAAGGTTATCGGGGAGCGGATTGAAAGATACATCCAGTTGTAGGCGATTTATTGATAATTGGGACGGCCCATCTCCGCCCCATGGAACCAACAAATATAGCACCTTATATAAAAGAATAGCCGCTCAATGGCGGCTATTCTTTTATGTTAATCAACCTACGAGTTCAAATACAGGCTGTGGAAATTTATTCCGCGGCTTCTTCTTCCTTGCGTAAGCGGTTCATCGTCCGGATAACCAAAAAGAGCGAGAAAGCAACAATTAAAAAGTTGATGATTGTATTGATGAACATGCCATAATTTAAGGTGACAGCCCCGGCCTCTTGAGCCAATGCCAAAGTAGCATAAGGACCTCCTGGGTCCCCGGCTTTCAGCAAAACGAAAAGCTCAGCAAAATCAGCCCCGCCTAAAAGCAATCCAATCGGGGGCATCAGCAGGTCATTGACCAGGGAATTCACTACCCCGGAGAAACTTGCCCCGAGGATAATACCCACCGCCATATCCAGCATGTTGCCCTTAACTGCAAATTCTTTAAATTCTTTGATCATCTTCCACCTCCATTTTTTTCACTTGTAGCAATTTTTATTACCAGTAAATCAATCTTCTGGTTGATGTAATTTACTATCAAATTAGATTATACAAGCCCCACATCAGATAAATCAAGCGATTAAACGCTCGCACCCCTAGAAACTAGGGGTGCGATCTCTGCTCCTTGCACAGAACAGTCTACTCGTCTAAATCAATTTTTATCGGAGGAACATAGGAATTAGATCCATCATATTCAATGATCAGGCTTCCATCACCATTCACATTGATCGAGTCGCACACAAGCTGCATGTTGTATCCATCCGAATCACTGCTTCCGTTCAACTTGCATGAGGGGTTCCCGGGGGTGGGCACATACACAGTTCCCTCATAATAGGAATCTGCATTACCATTGATGGTCAACTTTCCAGCAGCCACGTGAAGCAGCATCCCATTCCAACTGTGCCCTGAGCTATCGACTGCAGTCCCATCCGTTGGTGCAGTAAAATTCACATTGCCCCCTAAAGACACGTTTCCAGTCGCCACATAGAATGATACCCCGGTCCCATCAAAATTACCGTTTTGTGTGGTAAAAGCACCGTTGATGCAGTAGAAGCCCGGATCAAAAGTATAGTTACCGGGAACATTTTCAGTAATTTCGCTGTAAACCCCAGCAGTAAAATGTACATCTGAGCCGGTTTTTGTTCGAACTCCATCGGGGAGTTTAGAACAGTCAGGTGTGGGTACATAAAATGATCCTCCCAGCGCCTCTAGACTCGCTTGGTAGTCATTAAACTGGGTACCATCAATAGTTTGGATGTTTTCAGGCTTGAGAACATAGATACCCCCGGCAGAAGTGACGGCATCCGTCAGGACGCTGATCGATGAACCGCTGAAGCTGACAGAATTGTCTGAATGGTTCGAATTGGAATACATGCCCGCACCGATAATTTCGATTTGCCCGCTGCCGGTAAATTCAAGAGCATTTTTCTGTGTGTCGGATAGCGCGTATAGAGCATTGCCAAAGCCAAATTCCAACACCCTGAAGACACGCGCCACAGATTTGGTTCTCACTCTCAAGGGGCCGTTGTACACAAGTTGGATGATCGTGGGGGGAATTTCTGATTGAATAAATGTGGTCACAACATAATAAGTTCCATCGCGGTCGATGCTGACCTGAACATCTTCCAGTGGGTAGCCATTATCGACCGCTCTATACAGGGCCGCGTTGATGGCATCATCGATGACACCACTTGTAATATCCCCATCATATTGCCCAAGATAAAGCGCTCCAGTCAAAGATGTGGTATCTGAAGCGCCCTGAACAGTTCGTCTTTCTGAATACAACCGTCCCATATCAATGGCTAAACCAGTAAAAGCCAATAATGTAATCAATCCTACAGTCAGCAAGATCAAAGCCTGTCCTTGCTCACCTTTAACCACCTTTTTCATGTTCTCTCCTTACATCCATCGCCGGAGGTCAAGCATGGGTGAAAAATACCCAAACCAATACCAGTAAATTATCTCCAACGATCCAGCAAACCGGAATATAGAACAAATAAATCCAATGCCATCATGCAAAGTAAATCTAATATTCTAAAATTTATTCTTTAGTTTGCTTTCGGCTAGTATTTTGTGTTTACTCCGATTGATAAATAGCCCTCCCTCCATGACCATCTATCCTAGCCATAACTTCCAATCATAGAGGACTTCCTATCCTCTACATAGTTAAATACGAATCGAAGTCAAAATTATTACAGTTTTTCTTTGAATATCTATATGTATGGAAAATCAAAACAAAAAGAAAACCCCTGAATAGGGGCTTTCATAAAATATTTGGTTGAACTCAAACGGATGCCAACCAACTTCCTGGAGGGTTATTGATCCAGATCAATTACCACAGGCGGAACATAGACATACTCTTCATTGTAGTTGATCAGCAATTTTCCATCACCATTGATTCTAATCGTATCGCACATCAGCTGCATCGCGAACCCCTCGGAATCACTGGTACCATTGAGTTTGCAAGAAGGATTTGCAGGAGTAGGAACATACACCGTCCCCCGATAATCAGAGTTCGAATTCCCATTTATGGTCAAACTTCCCAGCCCCAAATACAGCAACATGCCATTCCAATTTTCACCGCTGTTGTCTTTAACCACTCCATTGGTAGTCGAAGCATAAAATTGCACATCTCCAGCCAGCGAGACATCCCCATTTCTTACATAAAAGAAGACATTATTCCCCTCAAATACGCCGTTTTTCGTAGTAAAGACACCATCAATGCAATACATGCCTGGCTCAAAATGATAGGTATTATGACCGTTTTCGCTGATCCCCCCATAAGTTCCGGGGGTAAAATTAACAACCGAACCAGATTGACTCTTTACACCTGGTCCCAAACCCGAACAGTCCGGCGTGGGGATAAGTGGATTATCAGATTGTTCGACCCCAGAATTATATCCAGTAAAGGTGGTTGGCATCCGTTTGAGTTCAACCAAATATTTTATGAAAGCCCCTATTCAGGGGTTTTCTTTTTGTTTTGATTTTCCATACATATAGATATTCAAAGAAAAAGCGTTTGCCAGATTATCAATAGTGGTGGAAGACGACCCGGCAAAAGTGATTGAATAGTTTGGATCGTTAGAATTAGAATAAATTCCTGACCCAAAGACCATTATTTCCCCATTACCGGTGAACCAAAGGGCGTTCTTCTTGGTCTTATTCATGGCATACAACGCATGGCCAGTGGAAGAAGTCGGCAATTTAAACACCCTCGCAACGGAAACCACCTTAACATTTAGTGGTCCATCGTACACAATCTGGGCAATCACTGGATCAACCGCCGAATGGATCTCAGTCCTCACAAAATAATAACTGCCTTTTCGGGTAATCGAGACATCGACCGTCGTCTGGCCATCCGAAGAATAACCATTCGAATTTGCTCGGAATATGGCAGAATTCTTGGCAGAATCCAATATCGAGGAGGTTATCGCCCCCTTTTGTTGGGCAATATACAAAGCACCGGTCAGCGAAGAGGTATCCGCGATGCCCTGGGCATGTCTGCGTTCACTATATACACGACCGCCATCAATTGCTAATGCCGTAAATCCTAATAAAGTGATGATCCCGAATGTCAGCAATATCAGGACCTGCCCAATCTCACTCTCATGGACCTTTTTCATGATCTCTCCTTACCTCAACTGATGGCAGTCAC